>CAZAXJ010000106.1:0-1508 GCA_964489075.1 uncultured Candidatus Saccharibacteria bacterium | reverse complement strand
AGCAGAAGATAAGCTACTTGGGCCGCTTACCTTAAAACAGTTTATTTTTGCCGCTATTGCTGTAGCTTTTGCTTTTGTGGCTTTTTTTATCGCTAGCCGCACCGTAATTTATGCAGCTATACCATTTTTGCCCTTTATTTTAGTGCCTGCTATTTTAGCCGCACCTTTAGGCCGAGATCAGCCCACAGACGTATGGCTTGCCGCACAAATTCGCTTCTTTTTAAAGCCCCGCAAACGCATTTGGGATCAAAGTGGTATAAAAGAGCTCGTAACTATTACTGCACCTAAAAAAGTTGAGCATTTTTACACAGATGGCTTAAGCCAACAAGAAGTGCACAGCCGCTTAAATGCCCTTGCCGACACAATCGACAGCCGTGGCTGGGCAGTAAAAAATGTCGACCTTAATTTATATTCGGTACCATCATCAACACCAAGTAACTCAGACAGGCTTGTAGATTTAAACAGTCTGCCGCAATCCGTACCAGAAACAGATATCAGTGCGGCAGATGATATTTTAGACACCATAAACAACCCTTTAGCCCAACAGCTTGATGCAATGGTTAAGCAAAGTAGAGCAGACTACAAAACAGCAGCGATTGAGCGAATGAAAGAGTCAATGCACCCAAGCAAAAAGAAGCACCACAATAATGATTATTCTTTTATGGATCAACCAAAAAACGTACCAGAAAACTTAGCTGTTTTTGGTGCAGATCCTGTTATTAACCCACACCAAGAAACCAAAGAAAAAACGTTTCTAAACGAAAACAAAACGACCGAAGATGAAGAAGAATTACTACAAAAAATTAAAAGAAATAAAAAGAAAGAAAGCCGCTCCCGTAACCCACACCATAAAACCATAAAAACACCCGAACAAATTGTCGAAGACGAGCAAAAAAAGAAACTAGAGGAAAAGCACGCCACAAGTGTGACAACCCCTAGAAACCCTGATAATATAGAACTTGCAAGGAATGCGAGTGATTTAAAAATTTCTACCGTAGCTGGCTTGGCAAAAAACAAGCAAAGTCAGCATGAGGGCGAAATTCGCATTCAGCACTAGGGTGGTGCAATGCCTGGAATTAATCCAAGCAAGCACATAAATATTTATGGATCCAAATACACAGCAAAATTATCCGCAAGCACCGCAAGGCTACCCGCAAGGGCCAATGCCAGGGATACCACGTCCAGATGAGCCTCCTCAAATGTATGCTCAGCAACCAGCTGGTAACTCTGTTCCGCAACCTAACTCTGTTCCTGCAAAATCTAACCCAAACAGTACACAAAATACGCTTCAAATAAGCGAAATTCGCGATGGAATCGTAATTATGAGCGACGGCTCATTCAGAAGTATTGTTATGGTTAAAAGTATTAATTTTGATCTAATGAGCCCACAAGAAAGAGAGGCTGTTGAATACTCTTATCAGGGATTCTTAAATTCTTTGTATTTTCCAATCCAAATAACTGTTCATTCTCAGCGGGTAGATATACGACCCTATATAGAAAAGCTCGAC
>CAZAXJ010000105.1:0-1601 GCA_964489075.1 uncultured Candidatus Saccharibacteria bacterium | reverse complement strand
TCGATCAGGACTTTGGCTAGCCCACGAAGGTGCATTTGGTAAAACCCTATTGACCGATATTGGAATAGTAGTCGGAAACAACCGCGGGTAAAGCAAGTATTTAACACTTCCACCCTCAATAACAAATTTTTTGGTCCAGTCACGATATTTATCAATTTTTAAGGTAATATTATGTTCGCCGTCACTCAAATTAAACCTAGATGCGGTTTTATCATTCTGCTGTTTACCGTCAAGAATAATATTTGCGCTAAGGGGCTTTGAATCGACGAAAAGTAGCCCGCCACGAGTCACGCCTTCATCTCTGTTATAGCTGTAGCCTTGTGCTTGATACACCAAAATTGTCGTTGCCAAGCCCACGACGATAGCAAGCAAACCATAGCCTATAAATAGACGGACATTACGAGATTTTTTTGCTTCGGGGTCTAAAAATTCCATGGCAGCTTTTTTGTAATCGTAAGCCTTATTGTTACATGTTTGCTCATATTCTGCCAGATACGAAATGCTTGCCTACAAAAAACACTTGCTAACACTGGCAGAAAAGAGGTAGTATTGCTATTAAGACGTAAAAAGAACATACAAGGTGGCAGCCAAAACAATTATAGAAATTAACGGTAAAAAATATGACGCTCGCACAGGCGAGATCGTTACTGAGTCTGTTCAGCATGCTGAGCCTAAAAAAGCCGTATTACATCAGCCACAGAGAACAGTGATGCAGGGACATGGTGTGATAGACAGCATGCAACGCCCCAAAAGAAATACCCCTACTGCCACAAAACTCAAGCCTAAAGCTCAAAAATCTAAAACATTGGTAAGAAGCGTAGTAAAAAAACCTACTCTCGAAATAAAAAAAGAGGCCGATAACACGCCCGCGGTTGAATCAAATTACCCTGTTTTTAATAGAACCTCCGTTGACAGGAGAAATCGAGCAGATAGCACACCCCAAAGTAAAAAAGTTTCGAGATTCGGAATAGCCCGTTCGACGACACCAAAAGTTGACCCGAACATGGAAGTAAAAAAAGAACCGGTTGCCGAACAGGCAGCACTTCAGGTTGCACCCCCCATCAGCGTTAAAAAATCTGCACACCCAACGGAAAAACAGGTTTTTACACACCCTTTAGCAAACGCCAATGCGCATTTAGCGTTACCACCCAAAAAACGCGGAATACACTACAAAATTACAGACAAACTAAGAGTAAGCAGCAAAACTGTCGGAATAGTCGCAGCTTGCATGTCTATCTTGATCTTAGGCGGATTCTTTGCCTATCAGAGAGTGCCCAACTTGAGTATGCGTATTGCTGCTGCAAAGGCCGGTTTTAGCGGTACGATACCAAATGACACACCAGCAGGCTACTCTTTTAAGGGCCCAGTAGAGTATGCAAAAAATACTATCGGCATTAATTACAAATCAAATAGTGATAATCGTAATTTTAAAATTGTTCAAAGACCAACAAGTTGGAGTAACGAGGCACTCGTTGCCAACTATGTAAAAAACAGTAACTTGAAATACCAAACCTACGAAGATAAAGGATTAAAAGTCTACGTTATGGAAAGTAACAATGCAGCTTGGATCGACAGCGGGATTTGGTACACACTTTCAAGCA
>CAZAXJ010000104.1:0-1619 GCA_964489075.1 uncultured Candidatus Saccharibacteria bacterium | reverse complement strand
ACGAGTGCATTGGCGCAATTCACCGTAGAACTGCAGAAGGCAAGTTTGATGGCAGCTATGAAAGGTTCGTGGTAGATAAAAAAGGACAGTTGTTGAAAGAATTTGCAGATACGAACAGTTTTGATTTTAAAGATAGCTGGGCTATTGGCGATAGTAGCGGCGATATAGAAATGCTCGAGCTCGTTGATTACCCAGTTGCGTTTAACCCAAATGACACTCTTTTAAAGAAAGCCCAAGAAAAGGGATGGCCAATTGTAATTGAACGAAAAAACATTAGTTACAATTTAGCGAAAGGCAAAGATGGATACACTTTGGCAGACACAACAATACACAAAGCCGTTGTTTGAAGACCTTATATGGAGCAAACCGCAGCAAAAAACTCAAGCAGGGAAACTTTTAATAATAGGCGGAAATTCAAATGCTATTTCGGCACCAAGTGAAGCTTTTGCAATTGCCATAGAACAAGGCATAGGCGAAGTAAAGGCAGCTCTGCCTGATAAAACGAAAAAGCTTCTTGGCCCAAAAATACCGCATGATATACAACTTGTTAGCAGTACGCCCAGCGGTAGTTTTTCAAAAAATTCTTTACTAGAGCTTGAAAATTATTGCATGTGGGCAGAAGCAACTCTTTTTGCTGGCGATATTGGTAAGAATAGCGAAACAGCAATTGTGCTCGAAGCACTTGCAACCAAAATGGCAGGACCACAAATCTTTACTCGTGATGCGCTTGAGTATTTTACTAATACACCTTTGATTTTATTTGACAGGCCAGAAACGCTGTTGGTTATGAGTTTGCCTCAACTGCAAAAATACGCGCAACATTCAAAATACACAGCTGCCATTACGTTTAAAATGGGGTTGAACCAACTTGCGAAAGCTGTAAGCGAACTCAGCAGCATCCACAAAGCTTATTTGGTAGTACAAAACGATACAAATATACTCACGGGTGTTAGTGGAAAAGTTGTTGTTACTAAGATGGTTAATGTCCCCGATTCATGGCGGTTAAAAACTGCCGCTAGCGCAAGCGTATGGTGGTTGCAAAATCCACAAAAACCACTCGAAGCAATCGCTACCAGCATTACCCAAGTTAGTTACTAATTAATATTGCTGTTATTTTGTCAATTTTTATGCTATAGTTTAAGTCAAATGAGTATCGGTGCCTGGCGCGAGAGAACATCAAGTGAAGCGATTCATGGTTACAGATCGCGTACTGATACAATTCACGATGATCGAAAGCATGATTTACTCCACGTAAGTGAATTATTGGCAGAAAATCCTCGATTTACCTATGATGCAGCAGCAGCAAAATTAGAATACCTAGAAAAGGTATCAGATGAATCTTGGCAAGAGATTTTAAATTCAGCCCGTAATTTATTGCTTGAAAACATAGCTACTACAAGTGACATTGAAGACTTTTTCCGAAGCTCAATTCTTTTTGAATCTTCTCCTATGTTTGCAATACCACAATTACACGGAACCATAGACGAAAAAGTAAGTCGCAGCGGTTATCGCTCTATCAGAAAAAGCTATATGGATATAGGCAGAAGTATCTCAGATGCAATAAAAACCGAAACAAATTACAAGACTAAAGGCCAACTAATTGGCCTTGCCAACGAGCT
>CAZAXJ010000103.1:0-1653 GCA_964489075.1 uncultured Candidatus Saccharibacteria bacterium | reverse complement strand
GTTCGAATAACGAGTCCTTCGAATATCTGCACACGCTCTTTGTTGCCTTCTTTAATTTTTTGATGAACTCGAACCGTATCACCAGTTTTTACATCTACAACTTGGCTTTTCTGATACTTCGATTCGATCTTTTGAATTAAACTCTGCATTTAGTTGTCCCAAATATTTGACAATCCGAACTACTATAGCACATCTACCGAAGTTTGAAAAGTATTAAACAGGCAGTTTTTGTCGTACACTGTTTGAAGTGAATATCTACGAAGAAAGTTTAGCCGCGCACAGGAATTTGCGAGGTAAGCTTGAGGTAAGACCAAAAGTTCCTCTTTACGGTCAGAAAGATCTCAGCATATATTACAGCCCTGGAGTAGGTGCGGTTTCTGAGCGCCTTGCAAAACACCCCAAAGAAGCGCCACTTTACACTGGAACAAGTAATTCGGTTGCTGTGATATCGGACGGTTCAAGTGTTCTGGGGCTTGGTAACGTTGGGCCAGAAGCGGCACTACCGGTAATGGAAGGCAAGGCTATGTTGTTTAAAGAATTCGCTGGGATTGACGCGTTCCCCATAGTTTTGGCTACGCAAAACCCAGACGAAATTGTTGATACAGTGGCTGCTATTGCTCCTAGTTTTGGTGGTATTAATCTCGAGGATATTGCAGCCCCTGTCTGTTTTTACATCGAAAAAGAGCTTAAAAAGCGAATTAATAACCCTTTGATGCATGATGATCAGCATGGTACGGCCATAGTCGTATTGGCGGGACTTATCAATGCAGCAAAAGTTGTAAAAAAACCACTTGAATCTCTCGATGTAGTTATAGTTGGCGCAGGAGCTGCTGGCTCTGCTATTGCAAAGCTGCTGAACAAATCAGGGGTCGCGAATATTGTCCTTGTCGATAGTAAGGGAGCTATAAACAACCATAGAATAAGTCTCGATGAGTATAAAAAAGAGCTTGCCGATTTTAATAAAAAAGGTAAATCGGGGCAACTAAAAGACGTAATAAAAGGATCTGATGTAATTATAGGTGTTAGCAGAGCGGGTATTGTAACGCCGGAGATGGTAAGGTCAATGGCACTAAATTCAATTGTTTTTGCACTTGCAAACCCAGAACCTGAAATTTATCCCGATGAGGCAAAAAAAGCCGGTGCGGCAATAGTTGCTACCGGTCGCAGCGACTTTCCAAATCAAGTCAATAATGTACTGGCATTCCCAGGAATCTTCCGCGGCGCACTTGATACCCAAAGCCATATAACAGAGTCAATTAAACTTGCCGCGGCAAAAACTATTGCAAATTTGGTCAGGACGCCAACAGCCAACGAAATTATACCCAGTGCTTTAAACCCCGACGTTGCAAAAGCCGTTTCTTCTGTTTTTAAAAATTAAGAGGCTCTGTTCCGTCTTCTAATCTTGATTGCGTGTCTTTCATTTTCACTCATTCCACCCCAAACACCAAATTGTGAATCAGTATTTAAAGATTCTTCGAGACATTCAGCTCTGGATACACATCGGTTGCATATTTCTTTAGCTATAAAGGCAGCAGCAGACCTACCAGATTTAGGAAAAAATATTTCAGGGTCTTCGCCTAAACATTCGGCGTAATCACGCCAATTTTCACTAGTTATACTAAACTGAACTTCTTCTTCCACTGATAGTAGTTT
>CAZAXJ010000102.1:0-1672 GCA_964489075.1 uncultured Candidatus Saccharibacteria bacterium | reverse complement strand
AACGATCGAGCAAATAAGTTGTACGATTCTTTAAAGAGTGCTGGTATCGAAACGTTTTGGGATGACAGAAGCACTAGGCCAGGAGAGAAATTTGCAGATGCTGATCTGCTTGGGATACCTTTCAGGGTAGTTGTTAGTGAAAAAACAGCTTCAACTGATCAGTTTGAAGTTAAAAAAAGAACTGACAACGAAGGTAAACTTATGTCTTACGAAGAACTTAAAAGTCTTGTAAAAACTACATAATAAATCGTAAGAAATTTCTTGTTTTTTTCTTGTATTGGTGTGCTATACTAGCCCTAATATTTTGATGGCCACCGAAGTGAGAGACTGGGCCATATTTTTAACAGGAGAAGAATATGAACAAGCAATTTAAATTGACTCAAGAAGGCATAGATGAGCTGGTTGCTGAACGTGATACTCTTGTTTCGCAGCGAGGTGAAATAGCTGATCGAATTAAAACAGCAAGAGAATTTGGCGATTTAAGTGAGAATGCTGAATATTCATCTGCAAGAGATGAGCAAGATAGAGTCGAGGGGCGAATTTCTGAGATTGAACATATTTTGAAAAATGTTGATGTAATTAAGGCGCCAAAAAATGGCGGTAAAATTCAACTTGGTAGCAAGGTTTCACTAAAAGGTTCTGGCGGCAAAACAAAGGAATTTCAGGTTGTTGGAACTGTCGAGGCAGATCCGCTTGAGGGTAAGATTAGTGATGAATCGCCGATTGGCCAGGCACTTTTAGGTAAAAAAGTTGGCGATAGCGTAGAGCTTGTAACGCCGGCTGAAACAGCCACTTACAAAGTAGACAGTATTTCTTAGTAGTGATCTAGGATTTAATTAACAAGTCAATTTGCTTTGTTTTTGTTCATTGGTTTTTACTCCTGTTGGAGGAAATGCGATATACTAACCTCTAATGGCTACACTAAAAGAATTGCGCGATGAGCGACTACGCAAACTAGAAGAATTAAAAAAACTTGGGATTAATCCATATCCTGCCAGTTCAGCTAGGACACACATGGCTGGTGATATTCGTGATAAATTTGATGAGCTTGCAGATAACGAAGTTACCTTAGCAGGTAGAGTTACAAGTATTAGAAAATTTGGCAAAATTGCTTTTGTGATTGTAAAAGATATTAGCGGCGAAATACAGCTATTTTTAAAAGAAGACACACTTAAACCGCTTGATGCAGTAAATAGCCAGCTTGGGCTAGATCAACTAAATTTACTTGATAGTGGCGATTTTGTTGAAGCTAAGGGTAGGGTAATAAAAACTCAAACTGGTGAAATTTCTGTAGAAGTCAGTGCTCTTAGATTACTTAGTAAAAGCCTAAGGCCAATGCCAACAAAGCAAGACGGATTTTCTAATAAAGAAGAGCGTTTACGCCGAAGATACATCGATACAAATGTAAACGAAGATGTTCGCAAAAGATACGTACGTAGAAGTAAGTTCTGGCAAGCAACTCGCGACTTTTTAAATCAGAACGGATTTACTGAAATTAATATTCCTGTTTTAGAACATACTACAGGGGGTGCAGATGCGAACCCATTTGTAACGCACATGGATGCTCTTGATCAGGATTTTTACTTGAGAATCAGCCACGAATTACCCCTGAAAAGACTATTGGGTGGTGGTTACGAAAAAGTTTACGATATTGGCCCAAGGTTTAGAAACG
>CAZAXJ010000101.1:0-1950 GCA_964489075.1 uncultured Candidatus Saccharibacteria bacterium | reverse complement strand
AAGATTTGTTTATTACTAGCACCGATTGCTTTACGAACGCCAATTTCGCGCGTTCTTTGGCTCACACTTACGAGCATAATATTCATAATTCCAATGCCGCCAACAATGAGTGATATTCCGGCAATGGCTGCCACAAAAGTGGTAATGATGTTGAAAACTTGATTTGTCGCATCCAAAAACTCTTCTTGGTTAAGAACGGTAAAATCGTCTTGCCCACTATGATTTTTTAATAGTATTTGTTTAATCTGCTGAGTTGTTTGTTCGGTTAAAACGGAATTGTTCATTTTTACATTTAGCTCACGTATTTCTGCAACGCCGTTTGTTAAGTGTTTGCCGGTTAAATATGGAATAAAAATCGCATCATTATAATTTTGACCGATATTAATAAAATTATTAGGGAATTCTTTAAAGACACCTCTTACAATAAAATCTTGGCCTCTTATAACCATAACCTGACCGATTGGGTCGCGCTGATCGAATAAGTTACTTGCGACTGAACTTCCTATAATCGCTTCGCGTTTTGTTGAGCTGTCACTTGTAAAAAAATCACCGTACTCGACTTCTTGGTTAAGTATTTGTTGCATATCGGTGTTCGTACCAATAACAAGGGCGTTTTGGTAGTTTGGCGCGTGTTCTGTGCTTACAGTTGCAGTTATTAATGCTGAAGGTGCGATTGCTTCGACATTTGCTATGGTTTTAATTGCAGCCAAATCTTTTTCGGTTAAGGTACTGGCACCTAATGATGATACGAAATTGAATCGGCTAATCTGACCATTTTTATCTTTTTCGATTGTTTTACCGGGGCGGATTACAATAACGTTACTACCGAGTTGATTAACTTGTTTTGTAACCTGTTTTTTTATGCCTTCACCAATGCTTACGGTTACGACAACAGCCATAACTCCAATAATTATTCCAAGCATGGTCAAGAAGCTTCTAGTGCGAGAGCTTCTTATACTGGCAAAAGCCATTTTAATATTCGTGTAAATCATTATTTTGCCTTTTTATTTTTTCGGCGCTTAGTTTTATCTATTGGCGTTGCATTGTGTAGTTTTGCAACGTCGGCTCTCTCATTTTCTCGTAGTGGTTTATCTTGGTGGATATGGCCGTCAATTAAATAAACGACGCGACTTGCATAGGCAGTTAACTCGCTGTTATGAGTAACCATAATTATTGTGTTACCACCTTTGTGAATGTCTCGTAATAGGTTCATAACAACTTTACTGCTAGCAGAATCGAGGTTACCAGTTGGTTCATCGGCAATTAAAAGACTTGGCTTATTAATTAATGCTCTGGCAATCGCAACCCTTTGCAGCTGACCTCCACTTAATTGATGCGGAAAGTAATATTCACGGCTTTTAAGGCCAATTTTATCGAGTATTGCAGATGCCTTATGAATACGTTTTAAGCTTGATGTACCACTGTAAGCAAGTGGTAGAGCAACGTTTTCTAGCGCAGTCATTCGGGGAATCAAATTAAAGCTTTGGAATATAAAACCCAGTTTTGTTCGTCTGGTTTTAGCCCTAGCTACACTTCTTAGGCGTGATACGTTTTTTTCATCCAGCTTATATTTGCCGTGGCTCGGCCTGTCTAACAGGCCAATTATGTTCATAAGAGTACTTTTACCCGAACCACTTGGCCCCATGATTGCCACAAACTCGCCTTTTTCTACAGTAAGATTAACATCATCTAAAGCGACCGTTGTGGCATCGCCGAAACCGAACACTTTGCTGACATTTTGCAATTCAATAATTGACATAGTCTATATATACTAGCCTTTTAAAACGCTCATGTTCAAGAGGTAAATTGGGTTATAATTACAATTGCTTTAGTAGCTAGACAAATTTTGCAAACCGAGCTAGTAAGCTGTTTGTAAAATTTAGAGGAAGAAACGTGCTTTAGCCAAGTTTTTAGCAAAAACAAAATTAAGCCAAAATAACAACTTTTGAC
>CAZAXJ010000100.1:0-1979 GCA_964489075.1 uncultured Candidatus Saccharibacteria bacterium | reverse complement strand
GATTTAATGCAAAAAATGATACCGATTGGGCTAAAAAAATCTTCAAGTTCTCATTAGTTGTTTTACTTGGATTTAGTATAATGCTTGCTCTTACTGTAGTTTTACCTTAAAAAATACCTTATACTTCGCTTATGATATTAGTTGTACATATAATTGCCGCCGTTTCGAGCATGGGTGTTGCAACACTCGCTTTTTTGGTACCTACACGAACAAAAATAAACTCGTCTTACATATTGGCTGTTTTTACACTACTTAGTGGTACTTATCTTGTTGTTAGTACCCATGCAAACGTAATTCGTGCTTGTATAATGGGTATTATTTATTTTTCAATAGTGTCTGTTTTAATTTTGGTCGCCCAAAAAAAACTGGCTACTATTCGTATTAAAAAATAATTAATAATTATTCTTCAGGCTTTGCTTCTGGACTAGGATCTACCGATTCTTGCTTGTCTTCTATAGCAGTTTCTTCGCCTTCAGTGGCTGTCTCTACTTCAGGTTCTTCAACTTCTTGAACTCTTGGTTCTTCAACAGTTGCTATCGGATGCTCAGCTTCAATTAAAATCTTTACACCATTTGGTATTTTAATATCCGAAACAATAATTCTATCGCCTACTTCTATTAAAGATTCGGCATTAACTGTCAGACTGTCAGGCAAGTCACGAGGAAACGCTTCAATTTGAACGTGATCTAACTGAATATTTATAACCAAACCACCCTTTTTTGCAGGAATTTCGCCTTCTAAAACAACTGCTACTTCTGTTTCAACTTTTTCATTTTGTTCAATTGCGCCAAACACAACATGCCGAAGTATGCTTCTTTTTGGGTCAAGATCAACATCTTTAATAATGGTTAGCATTTCTTTATTGTTAACTTTTACGTTTACGGGGTGGTGCTTACCAGCCCTTTCATAAACTTTCGACAGTTCCATAAAGTCTCCGCTAACAATAATAGATTCTTGCCCGTGATTATGGATTACTGCAGGAATTTTACCTGCTTTTTTTAGGTTGTTAAGCCCTTTTCTAATCTGTGTTCGTTTTTCTAACTTTACCGATATTTCTTGCTTACTCACTAAAAGCTCCCTAATTCACATACAATTGTGGGCTTTATTAAAAATAAATACAAGGTTAAAAGCTAAATTTATGCTATTTTAATGACAGTAAAAAGGACTAAACAATGGGTTTTTTAATTGCTTTTATGTTATTGGTGCTTCCGCTTTTTTTGCTCGTGTGTATCCGAATGATTCGAGAGAGCGAATTCGGTAAAACGATTACGGGCAAGATTTTGGTAGGAATATTCTTCTTATTTGCTCTGGGTGCAATTGCTACTGCCGTGTATTCGTTCACTCTTATATAGAGTTAGCATTATTTACGTTTATCTGTTATGCTTAAGCTAAGTAAGGGCCGTTTAGGCCTATTTTATTGCTAAGGAATATATGCACTCACCAGACAAAATCCGTAACATCGCCGTTATTGCTCATGTCGACCATGGAAAAACAACAATTGTCGATGGATTGCTTAAGCAATCTGATACTTTTCGCGATAACCAAGCTGAGATGGGGCAAGAGTTGTTAATGGATAGTGGCGACCAAGAACGCGAACGTGGTATTACAATAACCGCTAAACTTACTGCCGTTCACTATAAAGATTTTCGAATTAATATTATCGACACTCCCGGTCATGCCGACTTCAGCGGAGAAGTTGAACGTACGTTAAATATGGCCGATGGATGCCTACTAATCGTTGATGCCCAAGAAGGACCAATGCCTCAAACTAAATTTGTTCTGACAAAAGCACTTGCTTTAGGCTTAAAGCCAATTGTAGTAGTTAACAAAATAGACAAGTCTGGGAGTCGAATCAAAGAAGTCGAGAATGAGCTTGCAGATCTGTTTTTAGAGTTAGCCGTGCACGAAGACCAGCTTCATTATCCCGTTTATTATGCAATTGGGCGTGAAGGAAAGTCATGGGAAGCTTTTCCTGAAAA
>CAZAXJ010000099.1:0-2070 GCA_964489075.1 uncultured Candidatus Saccharibacteria bacterium | reverse complement strand
AACATAAGTTTTACGTATACTTATACTTAAGTAGTTATACGTAAAATGATAAAAAGCAAACGTTTAATCAGTTTCATCATAATTGCTGCACTCTTGCTAACAAGCGGGGTGCAGCTTTTAATGCAGCAAAAAATTACAGCGGCACAGGTTGATAACAGATCGTTAACGCTTTCTAGCAGTGTTGGCGATGCAACTAACGTAGATTACACACTTTCATTTACACTTACCAGCGCCTATAGCTTAGGTTCTATAGCACTTGAAATTTGCGAAGAAGACCCTTTACCAAATCAACCCTGCACTTCGCCGGCTGGGTTCGATGCAAGCAGCGCAGCGCTTACTAGCCAATCCGGCCAAACGGGCTTTACAATTAACGGCAACACCACGATAAACAGAATTGTTATTGGTAGACCACCTGCGATGGGCGCAGCCGGTACGGTAAGTTATCGTTTTAGCGGCATAACCAACCCAACGCTAGCCAACCATACATATTACGCAAGAATTTATACATATGGGAGTGCAGACGGTACTGGGGCCAGTATAGATGACGGAGGTATTGCTTTTGCTATAAATAACCAAGTAGGAATCAATACAGAAGTTCCACCATACTTATATTTTTGCGTTGGTCAAACCATAGGAGGCCTAGATTGCGATAACGCAAGCGGTAGCTTTTTGGATTTGGGCGAATTTAGCACTAACAGCGCAAAAACTAGCACGGGGCAAATGCTAGTTGCCACAAACGCTGCGTACGGCTTAGGAATTAGCGTGAACGGTGCCACAATGACATCTGGTAATAATACAGTACCGGCACTGGCTTCGCCCACTGGTTCAAATCCAGGTACGTCACAGTTCGGTATGAATTTACGTGATAATGGCAACCCGAATGTAGGTTCAGATCCTGTTGGTATGGGCTCTGCTAATCCTACAGCAAGCTATAACATACCTAATCAATTTAAGTTTGTATCTGGCGATACAGTTGCAACTACAACCACCACTAGCGATCTGCGCAAATTTACCTTTAGTTTTATTGTTAACATAAATAACAACCAACAACCAGGCATATACAACACCACAGTTATGTTTATTTGCCTAGCAAATTTTTAGGACATTTGCTAAACTTTGCTTAAGCGTTTTATCAAAAAAATAGTGGAGGAAAAATGAAAAGAATATTTGCAGCTTTTGGAGGCGCAATTTTAACTGTTGGCGTGCTTTTAGCAGCATTGGCACCGGTCAGCGCACAACAGAACGGTGGTGGATCTAGCGGATTTTTGGTATCGCCCGTTCGCCAAGAGTTGACAATTGATAAAGGCAAGACCCAAACAGTCGTATTAACTGTAGAAAACGCAACAAATAGCCCAACAACAGCAAGGGCTATTGTAAATGACTTTGTGGCGAGTGATAACGAAAATGGTCAACCAAAAATATTATTGGATGAAGGCGATAAAGCACCGGGCAATAGCTTTAAAGATCTAGTTGCGCCTATTCCATCATTTCAGCTAGGTGCTAAGGAAAAGAAAGATATTACCGTAAGGCTATCGGTAACCCAGAGCGATCAAGCTGGCGGTTACTACGGTGCAATAAGATTTGTAGCAGAAAACGGTGGTAGCGACAGAAACGTTGCACTTTCGGCCAGTGTTGGCACAATATTTTTAATAAAAGTACCTGGCGACTTAACTGAAAAACTTAATTTAGTTGAATTTACAGCAGCAAAAAATGGCAGTACAGGTAGATTCTTTATAAATTCTGGCCCAATGTCGGTGGTTACACGTCTAAGCAATACAGGTAATATCCATGTAAAGCCATACGGTAAAGTTACAGTTACTGATCGTAGTGGCAAAATTATTGAAGAATATGAGTTCAATAACACAGAGCCCCGTGCAAACGTGTTGCCAGACAGTACAAGAAAGTTTGAAGATTCGCTAAAGAACCAAAAATGGTTTGGTAAGTATACAATTACTGCAAACTTTGGATACGGAACAGGTGGCAGTTTAATTACCGCAAAAAATACCTTTTGGGTACTGCCAGCATGGTTGGTAGTTGCTATATGTATATTGCTAGCAGCGCTGTTAGTGG
>CAZAXJ010000098.1:0-2157 GCA_964489075.1 uncultured Candidatus Saccharibacteria bacterium | reverse complement strand
AATAGATACTCTAATGCACAGTCAGTAACACCAAGTTTATCTATGAGAATAGAAGTTCCAACTGCTACAGGCGATGGTGCATGTAATGATTCTTATGACGCTACAACCACTAGGTATGATAGATTTTACGTTAGATTTGATTCATTTGCATCTTTAAGCGCTAATACAGTTATCTTTAACTGGCACAATAATACTTACAACGAGAAAGTAGCAGATGTTCAGATTACTACCGCAGGTCAAATAAGGCTTAGAGATAAAAACACTGCTAAATTTACATCAACAGCTTTAGCTGCAAATACTTGGCACCGAATTGAATTTGGGCTAGACAATGATCAGTTAACCGTTAGAATATTTGAAGGTAGTAATTTACATGGTACTACTCCAGACCAAACAAATACGATTAATTTGACAAATGCTACTAGGGATGATTTTGAAAGGTCAGCATTGGGCATTGTCACTTCAGTTAATGCAACGTGGGGCCTGTATATTGATGAGCATAAAGCATCAGCTAGCACGTGGGTAGGGCCTGCGTACCCTGATTGGGGTCAATCCACAAGCGTCGGCAATATAACCCTTGGCGATGTAATGGGATACACACCTAAAGATGCATCAGGCACAAACACTAATTATTCTCGCTGGCATTTCTTTTCAATACTTATTGATGCTTCTCGAACATTTGGTTATCCCGAAGATGTTACAAGAGGCCCCACTATAACTGACCTTAGCTTGTTTTTTACGGCTGATCCAAATAAACGCTTAAGGCACGGTAAGACATTTACAGGCGGAGAAAAACAACCGCTTGACACGCCTTGTAGGCAAAGTAACGATGCAGACTGCCCACTTCCTTAAAATACTAACTAACTGGCTAGATAAATAAATATTTGAGACAATAATTTAAGTTATGGATATAGGTTCAAATAAAAATAGAAGTAATAATTATAAAACTTCTCATAGTGGAGGAGATGATGTTCGTAGTCGCCTCAAAGGTAGCGAAGAGTCAGATATATATGAGGTTTGGGCAGATCAAAAGCGAATACGTAAAGAAGATAAGAGCCTTGAGAAAGAATATAAAAATGCAAAAGCTAAGACAAAAGCATTAAAGAAGCAGCTTAAAGCCAACGAACGTTTAGGTAAAAACGATGAAATTGCAATAAACATATCAATACCCCAGCTACCAAAAATTGATAAATTAAAGCTCACCAGACTAAAAGATAAACTACCAAACAAGCATATTTTAACCACAAAACCAATTATTATTTGTGGAGTAATTGTTTTACTAATTTTTAGCGTTCTGATTGTGAATAATTTGTTTAATCGAGATAAAACAACGAGCGTTGCCGGGTCAAAAAAAGTTGAACAAAATCCTGATTTTGATGCGCTTGAGTCATCAAGTAAAAGTAGTAAAAAACCTGTCTTTGATGAAGCAAAAAAAGTCGCAAGTTTTAAAGATAAAGTTGGTTCAGCAGATTTAGTAGTAAGTCAACAAAAGTTACCCGATACATTTAAAGGTGACCCAGCTGGTAAGTTGGCAGAATTTGCCAAGAATAATTACTTGAATGATTATGTTGAGGTAGGAGAAACAAAAGTTTATATAGGGCAGTCTATTAAAGGTCCTCAAACGCTAGTTTTTATTAAAAATGGTCTACTGGTATTTGTTAGCAGTGACAAGACTGTTAAGAACAGCGATTGGATTGAATACATTGGATTACTTAAATAGTGTGAATATTTTATGTGGATAAGTAACGAAATTTAAAATTATAAATAGTAAATATAACAACTAATTTTTAAGATAATATTTTTTAAAATAAACTTTATAATAAATATTCTAAGGAGTTAATTTTTATAAATGATGAATTTTATACAACAAATATATATAAAGTATTGTATAAATTTTTGATTTTTTAATGAGTATATATTTATAAATAACCACTTGCAATATATCTGTTATAAGGAGAAAATTAAAGTACGTTTGCAAAACAAAAAATAAAAACAAAAATTTACTCTTAATGAGTTCAAAAAAGTTTAAGCAAACAAAAAACCAAAAACAAAAACAAAGGTAAAAATTAGTCGTGAAAGCTGCATGGTTCGGCTTAAGATCCATCTTTCCGCGCACCCCCAATCACATCTCCCACAAAAAGAGTGTGACAGTGGTGCTAT
>CAZAXJ010000097.1:0-2168 GCA_964489075.1 uncultured Candidatus Saccharibacteria bacterium | reverse complement strand
CGGGCCAGTAGCTCAGCTGGTTAGAGCACCTGCCTCTTAAGCAGGGTGTCGAGGGTTCGAGCCCCTCCTGGCCCTCCAAATAAAGTTCCGACCCTTGTGGTCGGTATTTTATTCGGCAAGGCTCAAGGCTGGGGATCGAACGGGATTGCCAGTGGCAATCCCCGCACCTTGCTCGTCATATGCCAGTGGCATATGTAAGAGTTGGCTTGGCAAAAAAGTAAATTTCTTTTGCCGCCAAGGCGAGCCCCTCCTGGCCCTCCAATAAAAGATGATCTGCCTACAAAGACAGGCCATTTTTTATTACAATTTAGTTATGTCAGTAATTGATGATTATTTAGAAGAAATCTCAGAACCGCAGAAATCAGAGCTCCAACGGATTCGCAGAGTAATTTTGCAAGCAGTACCAGATGCTGAAGAAGTCATGACCTACGGTATGCCAGGGTTTAAATATAAAGGCAAATATTTAATTTCTTTCGCTAACTTTAAAGACCACATGAGCATCTTTCCGGGTTCAGCACCAATAGAACATTACAAAAACCAACTTAAAAATTACAAAATTTCCAAGGGTACAATTCAATTTACACTAGAAAACCCAATTAGTGATACATTGCTTACAAAAATTATAAAAAGTAGCTCAAACGAAATAAATAAACGCAAACCATAAGGTGTTATGCTAAATCAATCAAATTACTAAGTGGAGCTGATCTTACAGAATTTATAAAAGAACGCCAAGCGCATCAAGTGCGAGGTTTACGCCAAGCTAAAAAAATATTCCCAAAACTGGCAATTATTACATGCTTGAACGACCCGATAATTGATAAATACATAAATCTAAAAAAGGCCTATGGCGAAGATATTTTAGTTGATGTTGAAGTTTATAAAGTTAGCCAAGAAGAAACAGCTAAATTAATAGAAAAACTTAACAATGATGATTCTGTGCACGGTATTATTGTGCAATTACCGTTACCAAAAGCAGAAGATACTGATGAAATTGTGAATAAAATAAACCCAAAAAAAGACGTAGATAGTCTGGGCAAAAAAAGCAACTTTGACCCAGCAACTCCAACAGCAATAGTATGGCTATTAAACGGTCATAATATTCAACTTGTTGGTAAAAAAATAGCAGTTGTTGGTCAAGGGCGTTTAGTGGGCGCACCACTTACAAAAATGCTCGCTAATTCTGGCTTAAACCCAACAAAAGTTGATATTGATACTAAAGATGTTGCCAAAATTCTTAAAGACTCAGAAATAATTATTAGTGCGGTTGGCAAACCTGATTTAATAAAAGCAGAAATGATTCAAAAAAATGCTGTAATTATAGATGCGGGAACTTCTAGCGAAAATGGTAATCAAAAAGGCGATGTTGCTAATGATGTGTACGAACTGCAAGATATAACTATAACACCCAAAATAGGTGGTGTAGGGCCGCTAACTGTTGCTGCACTTTTTGATAATCTAATTCGGGCAGCAGGCCAGTATGCATAAAACAGTTGGTGTTTTTGATTCTGGTATTGGTGGGCTAAGCCTTGCTAATGCCATTCAACTTGCCCTGCCAGATGTCAATGTTATTTTTAAAAACGATTCAGCTAATGTGCCGTATGGCACAAAATCTAAAAATCGCCTATTTAAACTGGCTTTACCATTACTACAGGATTTAGCTGAAAAATCAGATATTTTAGTGATTGCGTGCAATACCTTAACAACCAATTTATTATTTGAGTTTCAAGATGAAATAGATGTGCCGATTATAGGAGTAGAACCGTTACTGGGCGAAGCAGCAAACAGTACAAAAAGTGGGGTAATTTGCGTATGTGCCACACCGCGTACTTTAAAAAGCGAGCGTTATCAACAACTAAAAGATCTTTACACCAGCGATATTAAAGTGTTTGAACCAAATTGTAGCGGCTGGTCTGACATGATAGAGCGCTACGATGTAGATAGTCAAAAAGTGAGCGAAATAATAAGCACAGCATGCGAACAAAATGCGGATGTAATTGTGCTTGGTTGCACTCATTACCATTGGATTGCCGAAGAAATTAGTCGAACTGCACATAAATATAGTGCGCAAGTATTGTTCCCGCAAAATCAAATCGTAGAATTGGTTAAACAAGAACTAAAACTGCTACAATAACTTGTATTAGAGGTAAGACAAATTTATAAATAACCTA
>CAZAXJ010000096.1:0-2206 GCA_964489075.1 uncultured Candidatus Saccharibacteria bacterium | reverse complement strand
AAAGTGGCTTCGATCCATTTTACAAAAAAGTTAACGTGCCAATTGACTCTTTAACTGACATAAAGGCAGCTTAATTTGGCTAAAGATTTAATAAATGAGTTGGTTACTCTGAAGAACCCAGAGGTTGCTGTTCATGCTCAGCGGTTTTTTAAAACTGGCAAGGGCGAATATGGCGAAGGGGATTTATTTTTAGGGCTTCGGGTGCCGCAAGTTCGCGAAATAACTAAAAAATACTACCTTGAACTTAGTATTCGTGATATTGAAACTTTGCTTGAAAGTAAGTGGCATGAAGTCAGATTAAGCGCAGTTATTGTTATGACGGCACAATATAATAAGGCCGATAAAGTTTTAAGAAAAAAACTTTATAAACTTTATATTAAATACATCGGAAAAGGTATAAATAACTGGGATATTATCGATATCAGTTGCCCTCATATCGTTGGTGCATATTTATTTGATAAAGACCGTGAACCACTTTATAAATTGAGCAAACAAGGCTTATGGCATAAGCGAGTAAGTATAATCAGTACTTTTTATTTTTTGCGTCAAAAAGAACCGTTTGAAACTTATAAATTGGCAGAAATTTTAGTAGACGAACAGCACGATTTATTACAGAAGGCTGTGGGTTGGAGTATAAGAGAGATGGGCAAGGTAGACGGCCAATTACTTCGCCAGTTTTTAGATAAACATGCCGCAACAATGCCGCGTATAGCATTAAGATATTCGCTCGAAAAATTAACTATTACCGAAAAAAATCACTACATGAACCTAAAAAACAGATAAAGCTTATGCTTGCTATGGCGAATCTTCGGGCGTAGACTTACGCCAAACAACGTTTCTTATGGAAAATTCACATTTAGACAGCAGACCTCAGAGATTAGACGAACAGCAACAGGCAGAGATGTGCAGCGTTTTTCATGATGCAAGTGTCTATTTATTTGGAAATTTATTTGAAACACAAGCTGTGCCAGCAGGAGAGTTTTTAGTAACTCAAAGTATAGATAACGTAGATTATGAAATTCGATCACAAATAGTTAAAGATGAAAACTCGAAGTTTGGCAAGGCAGTTAGTTATGAGTTAAGTGTTACGTCTGAAATTGGTGAATTTTGTATCAGCGACTATAGCTTATACGAAAGAAGAATATTTACTTTAGACGTAGAAACTGGCCGAGGCAGGTCTTATGTAGAACATTTTATTTACAACGATTTAAACGAAGAGACAGTTTATTTACATGATTTTCGGCCAGTGATTGACGATGACATAACACTTACGCCAAGCGAGTCAAAAAAATATGATAGAAGAAATGCCTATGTTGTCGACGAAGTGACAATTGAAGATTTTTCTGACCTGAAAAATTATTTGAAAGAGTTTATTTTAGCCAAGCAAGATGACGAATACCTGTAAATAAAAAAGACCGTAGCTAAAGTTTTAAAAACGTGCGATGATAGAATTTGAGTGTTTGTATGGTTGCAGAAGTAGGTAGGTTCAGTAGTATTGAAACCGGTATAGAGCCGGTCTTCTTTGACGATGATTTTTTTGAACAGGTCACTGCTGATCTTGATCGATTAGATAGCTTGCAAGATGATAGCGCTGAAATCGAGCAGGAAATTGTTCAAATGCTGCGTGAAAGATTCACAATTTTAGATAAGCAAGTAAAAATAAATGCTGAATACAAACTTGAAATTTTTGATGAAGAGTATGAAGCCCAAAATAGCACACGATATATATATGAAGGCGTTGCTTTGGATTTTGTATTTAGCGACCAAATTGACAATTGGCATGATCATTTTAACGATCAAGGATTTGAGAGAGTTATTTTTGACACGCAGAATAGGGAGCCTTTTTTGATAGTAACGAATTTGGATAAATATGAGAATAATGACTGGTTCGGGATAGACGGTGTTTTGCCGATTCCGGTTCGCGCTATTAAAGATATCCAAGTTTTAGCTTAGTAACAATATATAATTTACAGGTGAAACAGCACGTTTATTTAGAAGTTGAAATTGAAAAGTTGGTCCATGGTGGGCAAGGTTTGGGGACCCTTGCTGATGGTAGAAAGGCTTTTGTTTGGAATGCGTTACCGGGCGAAAAGGTAACTTTTTTAGTTACAAAGAAAAAACATGATTGGTGCGAAGGTGTAGCAACAGAAATACATAAAGTATCATCAAAGCGTATCGAGCCGAAGGAGCCAGAAATTTTTACTGC
>CAZAXJ010000095.1:0-2212 GCA_964489075.1 uncultured Candidatus Saccharibacteria bacterium | reverse complement strand
ACCAAACTATATTTTTACCAGAAATGCAAAAGGGCGGGGCAACCTATCAAAATTGATAGAAAGCCCGCGCCCATTGCACCCTACGAAGTCTGCTTGAACAGGCCGACCCTCCTAAGAATACCGGAGAACAACGATGAGTTGTCCGAGCTGCGACGAACAACCGGCAAACCGGCTTCTGCGGCCTTGATTGTCTCTTCATCAAGCGACTGACCGTTGAGACAGACCCACCCGTTATCGATGTTACTCACCGAACAACCTCCTTTTTCGCCGCGTTGTGAAGTGCAATCAGACAGGAAGCGCATGCATTTTTGCAGTTGCATGGTTCAATTAAAAGTTCGCCCTTAGGCGACCTTCTTACGCCCACGCCGCCTCCTTAGAATTTCGTGAGGTGCAAAACTTTATAATTATAGCAAATTTTAACGATTTTGTCAATATCCTACTAGTAATTTACCTCTGTTAATGCTACCATAAGACCTAAGATATGAGTAAAAAAGTTCCAATCGTTGCCATTGTTGGCAGAACGAATGTAGGTAAAAGCAGCCTGTTTAACGCCATTATCGGCCATCGCCAAGCAATTGTTGCTGACGAACCGGGCACAACACGTGACAGTATAATGGCCAAGGCTCAGTTCAACGAGCATGCTTTTTGGCTTGTCGACACTGCAGGAATGAAGGATGCTGAAGACGAATTTGAATTCACTATTCAAGAGCAAATTATTCAAGCCGCAGACAGCGCAGATATTATTTGCGTTGTTGTTGAGGCAGACGTTCCTGTATTAGAAGAAGACCGCAGAGTCGCCAAACTTGCTCTAAAAAGTAAAAAGTCTGTTATTTTAGTTGTTAATAAGCTTGATAAAAATCGCAAAGTAAGCCTAAGCGACTATCTAAAATTGGGTATAAAGCCTGTTATTGGTACAAGTACAACTCAGCGCACAGGTATTGATGAGCTTCTAAGTACCATTACCAAAGATTTGCCAAAAGTTAGTATTACTGAAGATAGTAATAGATTGAAAATTGCCATTCTTGGGCGGCCAAATGTAGGTAAAAGCTACCTGTTTAATACCTTAGCGAAAAAACAGCAAGCTATTGTAGCCGACAGGGCAGGTACTACAAGAGATGTAAACAATACCGTTGTTAAATTCATGGGGCGTGAGCTTGAGATCCTAGATACAGCCGGAATCCGCCGAAGCGGGAAAATAGAAGTTGGCATTGAACGATTCAGCGTAATTCGAAGCCTTACGGCGATTGAACAAGCTGATATTTGCTTTTTACTAATGGATGTTAACGAACTTGGGGTACAGCTAGACCAAAAAATTGCTGGGCTTATAAAAGAAGCTGGCAAAGGATTAGTTTTAGTAGTTAGCAAATGGGATAGCGTAAAAGACAAAGATGCATATACTCGTGACCAACTTGCACCTAAAATTCAATATGAATTTCAGTTTGTAGCTTGGGCGCCTTTAATTTTTACAAGCTCAATTACTGGGCAAAACGTAGCCAAATTATTTGAAATTGCACTTGAAATTGATAATAACAGACAAAAGAAAGTAGCCACGCCAGAGCTCAACCGTTGGCTGCGTGAATGTGTTGATGCGCACCCACCAGCAGGACTCAAAAATAGCCACCCCAAACTTAATTACATAGTACAAACAGAAGAATCAACGCCTAACTTTAAAGTATTCGGCGCCCACCCACGCCTGCTACACTGGAGCTATAAAAGGTTTTTAGAACGTGAGCTTCGTAAAAGCTATGGCTTCGAAGGTACACCTGTAAAATTTTGGTTCATGGAAAAACATATAGACAGGCACAAAGCTAAAAAACTTAAGGACGAATAATGGCTTTATTTCAGCGACAACCAATTCAGTACACAGTGCCGGTTACATATAGTTTTGGCGCACAGAGTACAAGGTTAATAGTTGGGCTGGGCAACCCAGGGAAAGAACACGCTCTTACCCGCCATAATATTGGCTTTATTGCACTTGATGATTTTGCAGCTAAAAACGAATTTCCTAAATGGACCGAATCAAAGAAATTTAATGCATTTACAACAGAAAAGTTAGTCGGGCAACACAAAGTAATCTTATTAAAGCCGTTAACATTTATGAACGAAAGCGGTACAAGTGTTCAAGCAGCACTAAAATTTCTACGGCTGCCTTTAAGTGATATGATCGTTGTTCACGACGAGCTAGCAATAACGTTTGGGCAAATTCGTATGC
>CAZAXJ010000094.1:0-2214 GCA_964489075.1 uncultured Candidatus Saccharibacteria bacterium | reverse complement strand
AAAATCTAGGTCCGCTTCGCTGAGGCTTGTTCTATACGGAGTAATAAATATTCGCACAACATCTTCCTCTACCTTGTAGCGGAGCTTGTCTGCCTTTGACTTATCAAGGGCAATAATAAAATCACGCAGACTGTCGGTATTTTGTTCTAGTGTTTCTGTAGGTTTTAAAAATTCAAGAGTTGATGGCACTTGCCCACTAAAAACTGCCGTTGCATGCTTACCCAGCTTATTCATAAGCAAAGTAAAGCCGATTGCAGCCGACAATTGGTCAACACTTGGGTTGGTGCTTACTGTGACAAGCACGTTCTGCGCTTCTCGTAAGCGTTCGATAACCTGACTTTTTGGCGTATTTTCCATTATCTTTTTATTTTTTAGGTTTTATAGGGTCACATTACCATAAAAACTTTGCTACGTCTAGTGAACACTGGTAAATTTATCTAATTTAGGTTATAATTGCCTACTGACACATTTATTAAGCCTAATTTTGTAAAGGAAAGATTAAAGAATGCCGATTATCAAATCAGCAAAAAAGCGCGTGCGAGTTAGTGAAAAAGCTGCAGTTCGAAATGCCAAAACAAAGCGAAATCTAAGAGAAGCTGTTAAGTCGTTTAAGGCTGCTGTTCTTAGTGGAAAACAAGCAGAAATTACTGCCGCACACGCCAAGGCAAACAGTGCAATTGATACTGCAACTAAAAAGAACGTACTTCACAAAAACAAGGCAGCTCGCAAAAAATCTCAGTTAAGCATTGAAGCTAAAAAGGCCGGTATTAAGCCAACTAAGAGTGCTGCCAAAAAAACGGCTACACCTAAAAAGACAGCTGCTAAAGCTAAACCTGCCGCAAAGAAAGCTCCCGCTAAGAAAGCAGCTCCAAAGAAAAAATAGATACTTTCTTTACTTATTTGAGAGCGACAATAGTCGCTCTTTTTTATTGAGCGCAAGCAATAAGTAACGTTGTTATTGCGTCATCTGGGTTTACTTTAACCGTTTTTAGTTTTTGGTCAGTTTCGACAGCAAGTTTAAATAATTCTGTAAGTCGCTCGAATGTCAGCATTTTGGTTATGGTAAGGCTTTTGCGAACAACAAATGGGTTCAATTTTGCAGCCGATGCTAGCTCGTTTGGATTTTTATCTTGGCCTGTTTTAACAAGAGCTAAAATATGTAACTGCCAAACTATCATCCCCAGAATAACTTGGGGTTCAGAACCCTGTAATCGTTGTTCCTTATAAAGTTTTAAAGCAATCTGTACGTTACCGTTAAATGCAGCCTCGAGCATTGCAAAAATACTGCTTTGCGGCACGTAATCAGTTAAATCTTCGATAGATTTTCTACTAATTTGAGGGTCATAAATAAGCAATTTTTCAAGTTCGTTTGCCAACAATCTTTGATTAGCACCGACTCTGTCTATCAAATAGTTTGCATCAGAGCGCAAAATATCTCCTCCACCATCGTGTACAGTGCTGAGAATCCAATTTACAAGCTCATCTGACTCTAATTGAGTAAACTCCCTGATTTGCGCAAACTGCTTGAGTGCTTGTAAATACTTGCTTCTACCATCAACTTGCGTCTCAACAATAATAAGGTCTGTAGTATCTATCATGCCATCGGCTATTTTCGGGAAATTTTCGCTAAGAAGTTTGTTATTACTTAAATCACGAACTACCACCATCCGCCGTTGTGATAAAAAGGCGGCTGTTGTTGTTGCACCAGAAAGTGTTTCCAGATCAATATCTTCTCCGTTAAATCTATCTATTGCTTGTGCTCCATGCAAACCTACAAAACCGTTTGTAAACTCTTTTAAAGCACTCTCTTTTGCGTACGAATTATCACCAATAAATGCCAAGATCATGTGTTGAGTCCATACTTAATTTGGCAGTATTCACAAGTGTGTGTGCCACGCCCAGCAACTCGAATTTTACTTATTTCTCGCCCGCAATTTGGGCAAGGTAATTTTTCTCTCCTAAAAACTTTTGCAAAGTCAGTGTAACTACCTTTTTTTCCTTCTGCATTCACATAATTTTTATTAGTTGATCCACCATTTTCTATGCTTAGATTCAAAACATCTATTAGCTCTTTGTGTAAAACTTGTAGTTTGGGTTTTGGTATAGGCATAGTTACGCTAGTTGGATGTATTCTTGCTGCGCACAGAGCTTCATCGGCATATATATTACCAATTCCTGCTAAAACTTTTTGATCTAGTAAAGGTTCTTTTATAT
>CAZAXJ010000093.1:0-2273 GCA_964489075.1 uncultured Candidatus Saccharibacteria bacterium | reverse complement strand
ATATCCGAAAAATAATGATAATTTAGACTTGCGCCGCCTACCAACAATCCATCCATACCTTTTACCCGCAAAAAACCGCCGGCAACATCTGGAGTCACGCTACCACCATACAGTACTCGTACTGATTCGGCAGCTTTTTCGCCGTATAACTCGTTTATGTTTTTTCTAATAACTTTACTTGCTGCTTCAGCTTGATCTGGTTTTGCTACTTCGCCAGTGCCAATTGCCCAAACTGGTTCATATGCAATAACCAGTTGCTCAATTTCTTGTGCAGTTAAGTTAGCTATCGCCGTTACAATCTGGTCGTGCAAAACTTGGTTTGTTTCACCCGCTAAGCGCTCGGTTTTAGTTTCACCCACACACAAAATTGGCGTTATGTTGTTTCTGTATGCGGCTGCAACTTTTTTAGTTACGTCATCTAAACTTTCGTTAAAAACATGGCGGCGCTCGCTGTGCCCAACTAACACATAATGAACAAGGCCATCAAGCATTGTAAATGAAACCTCGCCAGTATATGCACCTTCATCTTTGTAATATGCGTTTTGGGCTGCTAAACGAAACTTTCGCCTGTCAATTTGCAAACTAAGAGGCTGTAAAACTAGGGTACTTGGTGCTAGTACAACTTCAACATCGTTATGAATTTTTATGCGTTCATGTAAACGATGTAGTAACAGACTGGATTGAGCCGTATTTAGATTCATTTTCCAATTGCCGGCTATTAACACTTTTCGCATTTTTATCGCGCCACCCTTAGTTGTTATGCTTATTACCGATGATAGCACTTTTTATCAACTTTGTGCTCAAGAATCTTTATTTAAAAGCGCCTCTACGCCCGGTAAACTTTTACCTGCCATAAGTTCCAAACTTGCACCACCCCCAGTCGAAACGTGATTTAAGCGCTCTCTTAAACTGGGGACTGATTCTACAAATCCTACTGTGTCACCGCCACCAACAACACTAAACGGTTTGTTTTTAGCACTAGGCTCGCCACTTAATGCCGCTGCAATTATTTTTGTACCATGAGCAAACGGATTAGCTGAACCAGCAATCCCGTTAGTTTCGGTAACTCCTGCTGTTCCGTTCCAGATTGCTGTTTTAGATAGTTTAAGAGCACCGGCAATACTTGCCGCGCTCATAGGGCCAATATCTAAAATTAACTCTTCTGGCTGTACTGTGTAGTTTTGTTCTTCTGGCTGTTTTGGATAGCTTGTTATGTCTGCATATGTATGCGCGGTAATATCAACAACTCTTGTTGGTTGGTAACCTTCTTTATCTTTTGACACGACAACGTCTTGAGGCAAATAAAATGTAAATTGCTCGTTCTGGGTACGTTCTTTTGCTTTTTGTAATATTTGTTTCGCAAAATCTAGCTTATCTTTTTCAGCTAAACTACTACCAACTTGAACATTTTCTGCCAGTAAAAATGTGTTAGCCATTGCACCAACTACAGCAACATAATCTGCTGTTTCTATAAATTTTTGAAGTAGTTCGATTTTGTCGGCGATTTTAGCACCACCTATAACCACGGCTAGTGGCCGATCTGGCTGTTCCATAACTCTTGTGATTGTGTCAACTTCGCGCTCTAGCAGTAACCCTGCCACACTTGGTATAAATTTTGTAATAGCTTCTGTGCTAGCATGCGCCCTGTGTACTACCCCAAAACCATCTTGCACAAAAACATCAGCCAAACTTGCCAGCTGTTTTGCAAAGTCTTCGTTATTTTCCTCTTCTTCGCTGTGATAACGTAAATTTTCGAGCAGAATTATATCGCCCTGCTGCATATCGTTTACAGTTTGACGAACCGAATCTCCAACGCAGTCTTCAACGAACTTCACTGGTAAATGTAAAAGATCTGTTAACTTAGTTGCGACTGGTTTTAGGCTGCATGATACATCTTGTGCACTTTTTGGCCTACCAAGGTGCGAAATCAAAATTATTTTTGTATTTTGACTTCTGACATGTTCGATGGTTGGTAAATTTGCACGAATTCGATAATCGTCAGTTATTACTCCATCTTCGCTTAAAGGTACATTAAAATCAGCACGAATAAGTACGGTTTTTCCGTTTAGATCAATGTCCCCAATCGTCTTTTTATAAAACCCCACCCTATTCTCCTACTCTATAATACGGACTTTTATTGTGTCTGTTGTACCAACTACACCTGGGTGTCTACCGCTGGCAGTTACGATCACATCACCGGTATTCAAAATGTTGTATTGCTTAAGCCAATCCGCCATATGCACCGCCTGAAACGGCCCGTCTTTGCGAACAAA
>CAZAXJ010000092.1:0-2337 GCA_964489075.1 uncultured Candidatus Saccharibacteria bacterium | reverse complement strand
GCCTATCGATTAAACGGCCAATTAAAATAGCGTCATCGCTTGGGCGACCTTCTCGCTTTATAAAGCGACTACCACTAATTTTGCCAGCGGCATACATTTTTTCTTCGTAATCAATGCTTAGCGGAAAATAATCAAACCCACTTAAACGCTCAGCACTAACCATTGCAGTACCAAGTACTACAGTTTCGCCATAAGTTACCAAAACAGAAGCCGATGTACGGAATCCTATTCGATTAATCTCTAGTGTTAATTTTTTACCAAATAAATCTGTTGAAACCGTTGTTATTTGTTTACCCAAAGGGTTAACTATGTCTCCCACAAATGCTCCTTTCTGGAGATTTAGGGGTAGCAAGGTTCAGGTATACACATTATTGGCGTAAACCTTTGTATAACTGCGTCCTTACCACCCCTTTAGTTTTACTTCTAGAAATTAGATTCTAGATTCTAGGTAGAGTAACTACCCAGTACCAAAGCCTAATTACCTACGAATATTGAGTTTTTTAATCAAAGTTAGATATGCTTTTTCGTCTCTGTCTGCCAAATACTTCAAAAGTCGACGACGTTTACCAACCAATTGTAATAGGCCTCGTCGAGCCATGTAATCGTGTTTATTTACCTTCAAGTGCTCGGTAATTTCGTTAATGCGCGCAGTCATAATGCTTACCTGTACCTCTGGAGAGCCAGTATCGTTCTTGGCCTTCTGGTAAGTTTTGACAAGCTCGGCTTTCTTAGTAGTTGAAATCATACAGTGACTAACTTTAACAGATTATTGCTCACTTTTCAACACCCGTCTGCTAGCTGCCATACACTTATTTTCACAATTGCGCATAATATGTGTACTTTTATTTGATATTTATAAAATTAAAAGAGAATTAGTTATTTTTGAATAAGAAAGTTCATTAATTTTAAGAGCTTTTGAAATGTTAAAGCTCCCCACTTCTGTTCGAACAAGGTCGCTCATATAAGCACCTGTGCCTAGTTCTTTACCTATGTCTTCAACCAAACTACGAATATATGTGCCGCTAGCAACTTTACTTTCGAACTTTACGTAAGGATATTTGTAGTTCTGAAGCGTATTTGAGTAGATTGTAACCTGACGAGGTTCAATTTTTACCTCACCACCCTTTCGCGCCAAATCGTAAGCTCGTCGCCCATTAACTTTAATAGCACTAAAAACAGGTGGCGTTTGCATAAGCTCTCCTGTAAATTTACTTAAAACCTTATTGATTACATCAACATTTGGCTCTAAATTGCTTATTTCTGTTATTTCTCCCTCTTTATCGCCAGTTGATGATGTTTTACCTAGGTACATGGTTACTTCGTAGGTTTTATCTTGCTTAATAAGTTCAGGCACTTTTTTTGTGTACGCACCAATAGCAATAACAAGCAAACCGGTCGCTGCTGGGTCCAAAGTACCCGTATGGCCGATTTTCGGTTTTTTTAATCCTGTTTCTGCTCGAATTATCCCGCGGGTTTTAGCAACAACATCAAAACTCGTCCAACCTTCTGGTTTATCTACTAACAACAGTCCTTCGATCACACTGATAGGTTACAGGTTTTAGAGTGCAGGCACCAGCCAGCTCCTAATTTTTCAAAATTTTATAGCTAAATACTAGAACCTAGCATCTAAAACCTATAATCTATTCTTATGAAGAAGGTTTTGATTGGCATATTTGCTCACCCAGATGATGAAAGCTTTGGGCCAAGCGGTACATTGGCGATTGAGACACAAAATGGAACAGATGTACACCTTATTTGCGCAACGAGCGGCCAGAGCGGCGTTAACCCAGATAACCACGCAGATTTAGGCAAAGTAAGAGAAGAAGAATGGCGAGCAGCTGGAAAGTTAATCGGTGTAAAAAGTCAGGTACTTTTAGGCTATTTTGACGGTAAACTTTGCAATAATAGCTTTCAAGAGATAGCTGCAAAGGTCGAAGAACGTATTAAAGATATTTTGAAAAATTGCGACGAAAACACCGCAGTAATTTTGATGACGTTTGATCAAAATGGTATTTCTGGGCATATTGATCACATTGTAATGAGCTTTGTAACGTGCTTTGTTTTTGAAAAATTGCGAACAAATGACACTCGGTTAAAAACAATTCATTTTTACTGTGCCAATGAAGACGAGTTACCTACCCCAGACACAGGCTTTGTTTATATGCCAAAGGGTAGAAGCCGTGCTGAAATTAGCATAACGGTAGATATTAGCAAAGTTTATGAATTAAAAAAACAAGTAATGCGCACCCATCACTCACAGCGTGCTGATGCTACTTGGCTAATTAACTTGCACGATAAAAATCCGATTAAGGAAGAATGTTTTTACACTTATAAATT
>CAZAXJ010000091.1:0-2355 GCA_964489075.1 uncultured Candidatus Saccharibacteria bacterium | reverse complement strand
AGTTTTCCAAACTCGAGAGGGGGGTTCGATTCCCCCCACCCGCACCAGGCCCCGGTAGCTCAGCGGATTAGAGCAATGGGCTTCTATCCCACAGGTCGGGGGTTCGATTCCCTCCCGGGGTACCAATAAAATTACCTCAGAATGTCTGGGGTAATTTTATTGGTTATTGCAAATAGGTTATCTGTTACTATTACTTTATGAACAAAAATCAAAGAGGTTTTGGCGTAATTCCTATAATTATTATAGTAGCAGTATTAGGAATTATAGGGTTCGCTGGTTGGTATATTTGGCAATTGAAAAATAATAATCCTGCTAGTAAAACTGAACAAACTAGTCAATCAAACTTGAGTCAACAAAAAAAGCAGACAGAAGTTGCAAATTCAATACTTATCTTAGAACGTAATGGTATAAAAATTAGTGCTCCTTTAATACCCAAGGGCTGGAAAACAAGTTCATGCGATGAGCAATACATTCTCTTCTACCAGCCAACTAAAACTACTGTGGTGTGCGGGACTGATGGGACAGGATCTATCATGGCTGTTGGTATCGTAAAATCAGCAGACTACGACAATAAAGCAACTAACTGTGAAGAAGCCAAGGTAGCGTCTACTGCAAAAAGTTCAGTTGATGAAGATTGGTTTGTGTCATATGACTGCGAAGATTTAAAATTGTCAGGGCTATCTGCTTTTAAAGAGGTAACTGTTCTTAACGAAAATGCACCTTTTGGGGCAAGTACAACCACTTCTTACGTTGTAAGGCCAACTAAAACTACTGTAGTTTCGCTAGCCTTTACCGATCCGAATAATGGTGCTAACCTGAATGACACTCAAACTTTCAACAATTTTGTAAAAACGCTAAAGATTGAATACTAGTAATTAACTTAGAGTTCTCTAGTAACTTTTTTGATATGATAAGTTTATAAGATAAAGGGGCTGCGTTATGGATTTAACAGATTACGGTACACAACCATATGTTGTTGATATCGAAGAATTAACAAAACAAAACGACAAATTTAGGGTAGCAAAATGGACAGGTGCAAACCTACAAATGACTGTAATGGCTATCCAGCCGAACGGCGAAGTTGGGTTAGAAGTTCATAGCACCCACGACCAGTTTTTACGTGTAGAAGATGGGCACGGAAAAGTTGTTATGGGTCCCTCTAAAGATAATTTAGATCAAGAATGGGAAGTTGAAGATGACTTCGCAATTTTTGTGCCAGCTGGAACATGGCACAACATCATAAACACTGGTAGTGAGCCATTGAAGCTTTATTCTATTTATGCGCCTGGCGAACATGCCAAAGGCACCATACACGAAACTTTTGAAGAAGCTTGGGCTGCAGAAGCTGAACACCACCAGAGTTAAACCGTTGATAAAAAGCTAAATAACAGATATAATTGCTACGCCTTTGCTGCAATTGTATCTTTATGGCGGATGTAGCTCAGTTGGTTAGAGCGCCTGTTTGTGGCACAGGAGGCCGTGGGTTCAATTCCCATCATTCGCCCCAAGTTTAAGTGCCGGTCTCTCAGGCCGGTTTTTAATTGACAAAATTATTTTTGGTTATAAAATATAGTCAACCTTCTTGAGAAGAGGTGGCACATTGAGGGCATTTTTGGAAAGTTTTAGCTACGCTGCTCGTGGAGTAAGCATAGCTCTTAAAGAACACAATATGCGCATACATGCTGTAGTTACACTGTTTGTTGTAATTATGGCTGATTATTTCAAAATAAGCAGGGACGATTGGTGTTGGGTTATAGGCTGCATAGCACTTGTGGCCGCCCTAGAAACAACCAACACTGCGATTGAAAGGGCATGTAATCTCGTTGATGAAATTGCTGGATTAGGAATCGATCTCCGAATTCGCAATATCAAAGACATTGCTGCCGGCGCTGTTCTTATCGTATCTATCGCCAGTGCAGTTATTGGCGTACTCATATTTGCCCCCTATGTACTTAAGGAGTTAACATGAAAGCCCCGCTGTAAAAGCGGGGCTGCTTAACTTAGCCAATTGTTGTAGGTATCCACAGTATTGTGGCAGCCAAAACAGGCACTATAACATTATCGCTGCCCTTTGGAGAAATAACTTCAGCGGCAGATAAGACAGATGCTGCGCATAAACTGAATAAAATAGGAATTGTTGTACTTGCTGCTTGCGCAGAAGACGGCTCAATGAGTTCTGTCGACCAATAAAAAATATTTAAAGCAAATGAGACCGCAAAAAAAGTAACCGTACCTGCTAAGCTCTTTACTGAATTTTTATATCTGTACTTAACAGCGCTCTTTCCTAGCCCTACCCCAATAACGGCAGCAAATCCATCCGCGAGTGCCATATGGAGAATAGCGATAGTATAAATT
>CAZAXJ010000090.1:0-2389 GCA_964489075.1 uncultured Candidatus Saccharibacteria bacterium | reverse complement strand
ACCAAATGTTCCGTTTGATCAATACGCAGTTGGTAATTATGGTATTGAAAACAAAGCTGGTACGTTTATTGATGCAGAAGACGGTGAATTATCAGGAAACGCGGTTGAACATGGCGGTGTTGATTCCGTTATAAGGCTAAAATTAAATCTGGCAGAGAACGAAACTAAAAAAATTGATTACTGGGTTATCGCAGCTGCTTCGCAATATGATTGTGAAGAAATTCATGATCAATACATAAAAAAAGGCGTTTCTGAGCGCGAGAAAAAAGTTAAGGAAAAATGGCATGAGTGGCTTGCAACGGGTGCAAACCAATTACATAAAATTGATGCAAAATACCAAACACTTACTAAAAAATCATTACTTGTGATTAAAGCTCATACCGATAAAAGAGGCGGTGTTTTAGCAAGCGGCGACTCTTCAATATTTAACTATGGTAGAGATTACTACTGCTATTGTTGGCCAAGAGACGGAGCTTATGCCATATGGCCATTAATAAGGTTGGGCTATAAAGAGGAACCGCGAAAATTTTTTGAATTTTGTCGTGACACATTAGATAAAAATGGTTATTTAATGCACAAATATCAGCCAGATAAAGCAATTGGCAGTACATGGCACCCATTAATTCATGAAAACCGTAAAGAGCTTGCTGTACAAGAGGATGAAACGGCTATTGTTGTTGCGATGTTGGGCGAATACCTAGATGAATCTGGCGATGTGGAATTTGTCAGAAGCCTTTATGCAACTTTGGTGCAGCCTATGGCAAATTTTATGGCAAAATTTATAGACGAAGAAACCAACTTACCACATGCTAGCTACGATCTGTGGGAAGAAAAATTTTTAACAACTAGCTATACGACAGCAGTTACTCAACACGCCTTAAAACGTGCAGCAAGTTTTGCCGAAAGCTTTGACTATCCTGATGACGCCGTAACTTGGCGGGCAGCAGCAGAGCGGATAGAAAAATCATACAGTTTGTTGTTCGACCCTGATAGGCAAGTTTACAGAAAAGGACTTTATATTCAAGCTGATGGTAGCCTTAGATTCGATAACACAATTGATGTTTCAAGCATGTATGGAATGTTAATGTTTAGTAACACAAACGATACCCTGCCTCACATAAAAACAACAGTTGCAGGCATAGAACAAACTATTGCAAACCCAGGAAATAAAGGTGGTATCCCCCGATACGAAAATGATAATTATATGCGTACGAATGTTGGGTTTACCGGAAATCCTTGGTTTGTGTGTACGTTATGGCTTGCCCAATACTACGCACAAATTAAAGAAGTTGAAAAAGCTAGACAACTGCTTGATTGGACAATGAGTTTAGCGCTACCAAGTGGTGTATTAAGTGAGCAGATAGACCCTGAAAGCGGTGCTCCAATTGGAGTTACGCCACTTGTGTGGAGTCATGCAGAATTTATAAACACTGTTTTGGATATTACTAGCGAATAGTTAAACTACCAGTTTAGTGTTTTTTAGCTTTAACGACGTTGCGGCCTAGGTTTTTTGTTGTTTCAACGTGAGTTGTGTGTGTTCGTGTTGTTGGGCAGTATTTTCGAAGCGAAACTTTATCTGGTGTGTTCATAGTGTTTTTAACACTATAATAATGGCGCTGACCGCAGTTTTCGCATGTCAGGCCTATGGTTTTTCGCTTCATTGTTTTTTTAGCCATAAAAATGAATGTCCCAATAAATTTCAAATGATATATTAGCAGATTAACTGATTATTTTCAAGGGTAACTTGGAGCCGTCACCGAGACTTGAACTCGGGACCCCTTCCTTACCATGGAAGTGCTCGGTTCTTAAGAGAGAACATACACAAATATACATTAACCCTGTATTTAACGTATTTTGCAATGTCAAAGTACTAACATCATATTAACATAAGCGTCTATAATTGTCAATTACTGACTACACCAATTGTTATCCACAGAATCCTATTAATAACCCAATTAATATAAGCCCAATTAATTGGTAACAGATGAGTATTTGCAATTAATATTTAGATTAATTATACTTTTATTAAGAATAATTATGCCGTCAAAACAACGCGTAACTACAATGAAAGGAACCGGTAACGATTGACATATTAAGCTAATGCTGTTATTATAGTGCTTCAGCTTTAAGCACCGTAATAGCTGCAGTAGCGGCTAAAGAACGAAAGTTCACAGCTTTTCTAGGCAAAAAAGGTCTTCGGGCCTTTTTTGTTTTAACTAAAAAGCACCTGTAAAACAGATGCTTTTTCTTGGTGGGCGATGGGGGGGTCGAACCCCCAAGAGCCTTGGCTCACAGCTTTTCTAGAGTTGCGTGTATACCAATTCCACCAATCGCCCAAATCGGTATGAAAAAACACACCGCCCTTTGCAGAAGGTAGTTGTCGTAAAGA
>CAZAXJ010000089.1:0-2461 GCA_964489075.1 uncultured Candidatus Saccharibacteria bacterium | reverse complement strand
TTATCGCGCTGGTTTTGCACCGAGTCGTCGTGCTGCTCGTCAGCTCGTAACACATGGTCACTTCATGTTGAATGATCGCCGTGTTGACGTTCCATCTATCCGCCTCAAGGCTGGCGATGTTTTGACCGTTCGCGATCAAAGCAAGAATACCGAATACTTCAAGCGTTTAGATGATGTAAGTCCAGCTCCAAGCAGCCTACCAGGTTGGTTGAAAGCTGATCGCAAGAAGTTAAGCATTTCCGTAACGGGCATCCCAACTCGTGAAGAAGCTGAACCAGAAATTAATGAACAATTAATCGTTGAGTATTACTCACGCTAAGGGAGAGGCAATAAGAAATGTCAAAAGTAATTCACACACCAACACTCGCTAACATTGATGAGCACAGTGCTCGCAGTGCAACGTTTGTTATAGAACCTCTCCACACCGGATATGGTATGACTCTTGGTAACAGTATGCGCCGAGTACTGCTTTCGAGCATTGCAGGTGCTGCAGTCACTTCTTTCAAAGTAGATGGCGTTAGCCATGAATTTACTACTGTCCCAGGGGTAAAAGAAGATGTTGTTGAAATCATGTTGAACTTAAAGCGAATTCGTTTCCGCGTTTTCGCCGATGAACCACAAACTTTGCGAGTTGAACACAAAGGCAAGGGCATCATTACTGCAAAAGCAATAAAAACAAATGCAGATGTTGAAGTAGTTAATACAGATCAAGTTATTGCAACTGTTGACGATGACAAAGCAAGTTTCGTAATGGATCTTATCGTTGAAACTGGTCGCGGATATCGCACTATCGAAGAAGGCGCAAATCGCAAACCAAGCGATATGATTGCATTGGACGCAATTTTTAGCCCAGTTTTGCGCGTACGCTATAAAGTTGAAGACACTCGTGTTGGGCAGATTACCGACCTTGACCGCTTAGCACTTACTATTGACACTGACGGCACAATTACGCCAAAAGATGCTTTTGAGGAAGCTTCGGCAATTTTAGTTAACCAATATACTGCTCTTGCCGGTCAAACTCGAGTTGAAGCAGCGCCAGTTGTCAAAACCGCTGCAGGTACATATGTAACTGAAGAAAACGATGATCCGGCAGAGCTCTTAGTATCGATTGAAGACTTGAACTTAAGTGCACGTACAACAAATGCACTTATTAATAACGATATCCACACTTTGAAAGATTTGTTTAGCCTAAGCGATGCAGAACTTCGAGATCTTAAAGGTTTTGGCCAAAAGGCTCTTGACGAAGTAAAGGACAAATTAGCGGAGATGGAGCTGTAAGTAATGCATCGTCACGGATATAAGGGCCGCAAATTCGGCAGAGAAAGAGACCAGCGACGAGCACTGATGAAGGGGCTAGCTAGCAATTTGGTTGAGCACGAAAGTATTGTTACAACTGTTCCAAAAGCTAAAGAGCTAGTACCGTACATGGAAAAGCTCATAACTAAGGCAAAAAAAGGTAATCTACACAACCGAAGACAAGTAATTTCTAAGCTTGCCAATGTTGAATCAGGCCATAAGCTTGTTGACGAAATTGCTCCTAAACTTACGACTCGTAATAGTGGCCACCTACGGATTGCCCGTGAAGGCGCCAGACGAGGCGATAACACCGAAATGGCTCGGGTCAGTTTTGTTGATGATCTAAAAGCATCTAAACCAGCTGAAAAAGTTGAGCCAAAGGCAGAGGCAGCAAAAAAAACTTCGTCCAAAGCAAAGACTACATCTATGAAGACTCCTGCTAAAAAACCTGCAGCAAAGAAGGAGCAAAAGTAATGAAGACTTACAGTGCAAAACCAACTGAGGTAACCCGAGCTTGGTATGTTATCGACGCTTCTGAGGCACCTCTTGGCCGAATTAGTACAAAGATCGCTACCTTGCTAACTGGTAAGGGTAAACCAATGTTTACGCAGCATATTGACTGTGGTGATTACGTAATTGTAATAAATGCTGAAAACTTAGTTGTGACCGGCAATAAGCTAAACGACAAGATGTATTACCGACACAGTCAGTATCCTGGCAGTTTAAAAGAAGCAACATTGGCTGATAAAATGGCTAAAGACCCTAACGATGTAATTCGTCTGAGCGTGAAAGGCATGCTACCTAAGAACAAACTTATGGCTGAGCGACTTGAGCGGTTAAAGATTTACAGTGGTACCGAGCACGGCCATGAAGCACAGAAACCTCAGAAATTGGAGATTAAATAATGGCAAAAAATGAATACAGTTATGCTCTTGGGCGTCGTAAAAGCGCTACAGCAAGAGTCCGATTATATGCTGGGAAAGGTTCTTTAACAGTTAACAACAAACCTGCAGACGAATATTTTGCTAGCAGCCAATACTTACTTAATGAAATCAATAAACCTTTTAAGATTCTTGAAAAAGATGGTAAGTACGATGTCACTGTAGTTGTTGCAGGTGGCGGCCCTGTTGGCCAAGCAGCAGCAATTCAATTAGGAATTGCTAAA
>CAZAXJ010000088.1:0-2487 GCA_964489075.1 uncultured Candidatus Saccharibacteria bacterium | reverse complement strand
AAAATTAATCATAAAGGCGCCAAAAACTACACCAATCACAACCAAAGTTATTAAAAGTTCTACGACCGAAAATCCGGCCTCTTTTTGTTTAACGCTCATGCTTACTATAGATTGTATCAACTAGAAAACTGGGTGCAAACACCCAGTTTTCAACTAAACTAACTAGTTTTTTAATTAAGGCTAGACTTGACGTATGTACTTGAGTTGTTAATTTGGCCTTCAAGCGTTGCTGTTAATGTGTATTTTGCACAGTTTGCTGCAACGGTACAGTTAGTGGTGCCATCTGCTTCGAATACTTGATAGCTGTAAACTGCTGCAGCCGGAGACCCAGCTAGCGTGAATGTACCAGCAGCTGCTTTAGGGTCGCGAAGAGCTTCATTATCGAGACCTTTCATGTTGCTTTGGCGCCATGAAGCAGTGTTTACATCAGCAAGAAGCGGATATGTGCCATTTTGTGCGTAGTAAGCCTCTAATTGACCGTGAATTGCCTTAATGTCAGTTTCACGTTCTGTGTCTCGACCTTTTTGTTGAATGCCATTAAAGGTAGTAACTACTAATGCTGCTAAAATACCGATAACAACGATAACAATCAAAAGTTCCACGATGGTAAAACCTGATTGCTTATTTTTAAGTGAGATCATAAGGACCCACCCTCCTCTTATTGTTTTATTGCTATTAACGAATCCTCGCTGTAACTTTTAGTTTTACGAGTATCTAGTCTAGATTATAAACATAAGCATACGAGAGTCAATAATATTTCTCACTAATTACCAATGTTTTTACTGAGTGAGGCAATAGGGCCCATTACGCTTGCGGCAACTAGGCCAACAACTGCACCTAAAACAACAATCATAAGTGGTTCAATAATTGAACTTAGGCCATCTATTGTTGCTTCTACTTCTTCTTCGTAGAAATCAGCTACTTTAACTAGAATTGTATCCATTTGTCCAGTTTCCTCGCCAATAGCAAGCATTTGACTAACGATTGCAGGAAAGTACTTACTTTTACTTAAAGTTTCTGAAAGTTGTTTACCATTTTTTATTTCTTTTGCAGCTTCACGCAAATCTTTCTCTATTACTTTATTACCAATAGCTGCACCCGTTACGTCTAGCGCATCAAGTACGCTAACACCAGATGACATTAATGAGGCAAATGTTCTTGAAAACCTTGCGATAGCTATTTTTATTAATATTTCATTAATGATTGGCATTTTAAGTAATGTTTTATGCCACCAAAATTTTCCTTTTGGTGTTTTAATGTATCGTCTAAAGAAAAATAAAGCAAGAAATATGCTTACAAATATTAGAATTGCATTCTTTTGCATAAATAACGAAATACTCAGCATCATTTGAGTGTAAATTGGTAGTTTTGCGTCTGGTCCACCCAAATCAACAATAATTTTTGCAAATTTTGGCACAATAAACATTGTTATTCCAAAAAAGGCTATTACCGTAATAATACTAATAACCATTGGATACATGCTTGCACTCTTGATTTTTTTCCGCATACTGGCGTCTTGCTCTACTTGTAATGCGAGGCGTTTCATAATTTCGTCTAATATCCCACCAGCTTCCCCCGCGCGAACCATGTTTACATATATGTCCGAAAAAATGTCAGGATATTTAGCAAAAGTATCACCTAAGTTCATTCCGCTTTCTACATCTTTAGATATGCTGGCAATTACTCCTTTGAAATATTTATTATTAGCTTGCTCTTCGAGAGTTGCCAGTGATCTGTTAAGTGGGACACCAGCACTAACCATAGTTGAAAGTTGGCGTGTAAAAATAACCAAATCTCTTGATTTAACTTTTGGTTTTCCACCAATATTTTTTAAGTTAAAACTCGACTGCTGCTTAATAACTAGTGGGCGAACTCCTTGTTTTGTTAACGAGCCGACTAAAGCTTCTTTAGTAGTTGCTTCAATCTCACCTGATACTGACTTTCCTTCTTTAGTTACTGCTGTGTACGTAAACTTAGGCATTATCTAATCTTCTGCCGTGACTCTTAGTATTTCTTCAATCGTGGTTTGTCCTCGTAGTGCTTTAATGAAACCATCTAGTTGCATTGTTAACATACCTTCTTTGATTGCTTGGTTTTGAATAACATCACTAGTTGCATTACCAACAATTAGTTTTTGAACTTCTTGGCTATTACCCAAGACTTCATATAAGCCTATTCGACCTTTGTAGCCGTTGTGCCCACATTCGGCACACCCATTTTCGTGGGCTTTCCATAATTGTGTGATTTTTGTATCAGTTGTAGAAAGATTATCAGTATAATTCATTGCTTCTTTATCTTTTGTGTCAGATCTGCCAATGCCACCTTCAAGCGCTAATTCTTCTAATTGATGAATATGCTTCATATCAACCGCGTCTTTAATATTAAAAACGCTAGCAATTTTTTTAAGAAACTCAGGTTCTGGGTTATATGGTTCACGGCAATGTGGACAAAGTCGTCTTACTAATCGCTGACCGACTACTGCACGCA
>CAZAXJ010000087.1:0-2557 GCA_964489075.1 uncultured Candidatus Saccharibacteria bacterium | reverse complement strand
CCCTCGACACCCTGCTTAAGAGGCAGGTGCTCTAACCAGCTGAGCTACTGGCCCGACGTTAATTTTGAAAATAACAATATTATTACTTACTTTTATCTGTGTTCTAGTGTTAGAGCACAGGTGCTGGTAAACAATTTTGCAGACAAGCTGCGCCAGCTGAGCTACTGGCCCTGAATTAGCTAATTTAGCGCAAAGCGTAATATAACAGATATAAAGACTAATGTAAATTACCTAGTAAGCCACCTTGTAGCAGGATTCACTACTATCATATAAAAAGAAAAGCTATTAGTTTGTATTAAAATAACTCATTTACTCCCTCTGGTGCTACCAGCAACTCACGTGCATCATGGTTTACATCTGATATAACGATTTGGCGATGATTTTTGTAAACAGTTTTACCCAATACTTGGCCTATGTAATTAAAGTAAACTTGGCCTCGTTCCAGCCTATTACTACCCTGCAGGTCAGCTTGGCAACTTTTATCAACCGAGCTATCCCATCTACTTTTATCAGCCCCCCCTAATAAATAAACTACTTCACGCGATTTATATTGCTCAACTATCTGAACGGACCCCACTTTTTGCATATACGGATTAAGCTTATTTAAACCGTATTTATAGTCATTGTATGTTGAACATTTTTGTTTGGTTTTCTGGCTTGGATCCTCAAATTCATTGTTGCTGTCGCTTGTTTTACGCAAATTATCAAAATAAAGATACGATGATGGGCTTGCAATAATATATTTGAAACTGATTTTGTTTGGCGAATTTTGTTGTTGAACATTGCCCGCTGCATATCTGTTAACAAACTGTCCGCCTGCACTATGACCAACAATTACCACCTTCGAAATATTCGGGAACAAACCGCTGTTAAGTACATGATTAATTATTTTATCCGTAACTTCGTAAGAGCTCATCGACCAGTTACGACCATACGGCCATGTTAACGATTCATCGCCTTGCTTCCAGCCCAAAAAAGACCAGTATAAAATATTTTGTTTTTCGGTTGCACCCAAATCATCGGCAATTAGAAATTGTGGGGCAATAATCAAAGTTTGATTTGTGCCAGCAATTTTAGCAGCTTTTTCTATATGAACCTCGTTATCTGTTGCATTACGGCCATCGCCGTGGATTATTACAACCAGTTCATTTATTTTTTCATCCGCACTATTAATATTCTTGTTCGTGCATATAGGCAACTTAAGTACTTCGCCATTTACTTCTATCGGGAATCTGTTATTACAAATCGCAACTTTGCTAAAAACATGAATAACAAAGGTAAGGTACAGTAGGACAATTACTATTACCGCGAGAAATCCTAAACCAAAAATTAGAAACAGATTGCGCTTATTTTTTTTAGATCTTTTTGGCATATGCTTATATTTTATATTGTTTATGTTTTTTGACACATCAAATTGACATACTAAACTAATTATGCTAATATTAATCTGAATTGTACCAATGAATCCGAGTTTTAGTTAATAGTTTTTACTCAGGTTTCATACCAGCAAATCAAGAGTAATAACAAGCTAAATCAAAAGGATTCTTTTTTAATGTCTTATTATAATCGCCGCGCACGTGGCAGTTCTTATGATGGCCCAGGCCGAAAATTTAGTAGTTCGGTTCGGAATAAGAGATCACGAAATCAACAGTACATTGACCCTGCTAAATTTGTACAAGCCGCAAAACTAGCTGACAAAGAAATTTATACTCCTCAGCATTCGTTTAATGATTTTCAAATAAATAATTTAATTAAACAGAACTTACAGGCTGCTAATTTCATAACTCCATCGCCAATACAAGACCAAGCAATACCAGTTGGATTAAGGGGCGAAGATATAGTAGGAATTGCAAGTACCGGTACCGGTAAAACGGCCGCCTTTGCAGTGCCCGTTTTAAATAATTTAATGTATTTTAGCGATGCATTTGCACTGATTGTTGCACCAACGCGCGAGCTTGCTCAACAAATAGAAGAACAATGCAAAATTATAGGTAAAAAAAGTGGAGTTTTTGGCGCCCTGCTAATTGGTGGAAGCCCGATAACCCCGCAACTTCGCCAATTAAGAGCCAAGCCGCAAATTGTTATAGGCACTCCGGGCCGAATAAAAGACCATATTGAGCGAGGCTCTTTAAATCTTAGTGGTTTTAACATGATAGTTTTAGATGAAGTCGATCGAATGCTGGATATGGGCTTTTTACCTGATGTTAGCTTTATATTGCAACAACTAGCTCCAGAACGGCAAAGTTATTTCTTTAGCGCCACAATGGATCCAAGAGTAAAGTCGCTTATTAGTAAATTTGCACCTCAGCACGTAACTATTGCCCTTAAAAAGCAACCTACTAGCGAAAATGTAGATCAAAACGTTGTTAATTATTTGGGTAATATGCAAAAAATAGAAAAACTGCATGATGTTTTGAATAATGAATTGGTAAGCAAGGTAATTGTTTTTGATGAAACTCAGCGAAGTGTAGAAAAACTAAGCAAAGAATTGCAAGTGCGTGGCTTTAAAAGCGAGTCGATCCATGGTGGTAAAACGCAAGGCCAACGAAAAAAGGCA
>CAZAXJ010000086.1:0-2563 GCA_964489075.1 uncultured Candidatus Saccharibacteria bacterium | reverse complement strand
CCCATTCACAAATCCATTTTTCTTCTTCGGGCCGTAAATCTTTTTCTCCAATAGTATTTATATTGTTTGCTTTGCTAAATTTTTCGTGAATTTCTGCCATTGTAAGTTGCGGGAACACCTTAGGTAGAACAGGTCTAGTTGCATTCCACCTTTTAAGCTCTGGCTCATACTTATCCCAGGCTGCATTTACCGCTGTATTAACAACATTACTCATTATCTCCATAAGCTCGTCAAACGAAATAAAACCGGCTTCTGCATCAATATGAATAAATTCAGTCATGTGCCTTGCTGTTGCGCTTAGTTCGGCTCTGTATGTGGGATTAATCTCGTATGCTCTTTCAAAAATACCAACCATTACTTGCTTATAAAATTGCGCACTTTGTGCAAGTGTCGCTTCTTTTCCAAAATAATCAAGCTTAAACACTTCTGCTCCGCCTTCTGTTGCACCCGGTAAAAGTTTCGGACTATTAAACTCAACAAAATCGTCATTTTGCAGCGAATTTCGTACAGCCTCTTTTACAGCTGATTGAATTTTAAAAATAGCTGTTTCTTGCATGTTACGCAAACCAACGGGTCGATATTCGAACAACGTATCTAAATTATCTGGTTTATGATCAAGTGGTTTGTCAATTTCAATCGGAGGAGCATCCACAACAGGCACTATTACCTCCAGTTTGCCATCGTGCAGTTCAGCACCTCCAGGTGCTCTTTCATCCTTAAATACTTTACCGCTAACATTTACTACGGTGCCTATTTGCAACCCACGAAGCTTTTCAACCTCGTCTTTGTCTTCAAAAAGAACCTGCACCAGTCCGCGACGATCACGTACGTTTATGAAATTTAGCCCACCAAGTAAGCGTTTTTTGTGTATCCAGCCACTAACGGTTATAGATTTTCCCAAATGGTTCAATACATCGTCAGAAAGTACTCTCATATCTGCCTGATTATAACAGATTAGACATAGATGCCATTTGTAGACTTGCGTTTTTTACTGGCAGTTTTCGATGCTACGGCACGTAAATCATCGTATTTATCAAATTCGTCTATTATAGGTTGGCCGATAATTTGTTCCAGAATATCCTCTACCGTAACAACGCCAACAACGTCTTCAAACTCATTAACGACCACAAAAATATGATGTTTCGTTTTTATAAAAGCGTTCAGTGCATGATCCAAGGTTGCTTGCTCGTTAATATAATAAACATCTGGTCTCATTATTTCGTTTGCAGGTTTTGGTGTTTTTAGTTTTGCAGCATCTTTTAGATACAATGTGCCAATTATGTGTTGATTGTTACCTTCAAATACCGGAAACCTCGAATGACCACTTTCGTGCAGCTCGCCTAAAACTACTGGTGTAAGCGATTCGCTTGCCGCAATAAAATGAACTGTGTTCAGCGGTGTCATATGGTCTCCTACAAGCTTGTCTCCAAAAACTAAGGCACTTTCTGCAATTTTTAATTCGTCTTTGTTTATGTGGTCGAACTCATCTGCATTATGACGAAGTATTTCTAAAAGCTCGTCCTTGCTTTGAATTAACAAAAAAGGTTCTGGTTGTATCCAACGACCAACCCATTTTTCGAAACTCCTGAGAATTGGAAATAAGAAACGTAGAATTTTTTCGATATATGGGCTAACAATAGCTGCCATATGAAGGCTTGGCTTTGGCCGCCTGCTCCAAGGTAAAATTGCATGCATAATCAGTATAAAAGGTACGTTGATCACTATTGTCCAAAATGAGCCGACTATGTCATGCATCAACAAAATAATGCAAGATGTTACGAATCCCATAATTGCCCATAAAAAAATCCACAGCTGCATGCCGTAAATACGCACAGGGTACACTTTTTTCGCATATTCATTGCCTGCCCGAGCCTGTCGCTTAAGCTCAGTTACGCTCATGTACTCGAAACTTCGGATAAGAAGTACACCATAAACGGCGATAATGATAAGAATTAAAAGTATAATTACGTTAAGCATTTTAGTTAGTCTATCGTTTTTTGTGCCAAAAAAGCTAGCCACCTCGCAAAATAACCTTTATGATAGAGCCTGTTACTAGAAGTGGAGAAAAAAGTGGATAGAAAATTTATTGTTATTTTAGGTGTCGTAATTGCGTTGTTGGCTGGGATATTTATATTTTCCGGTAGTAAATCCAACGCACCTGGAGACACAACGACAGCTACAGTAAGCAACCATTCAAAAGGTAATACAAGTTCAAAAGTAGAGGTGCTGGAATATGGCGATTTTCAATGCCCAGCTTGCGGTCAATTCTTCCCTATTGTCAAACAAGTGCAAGAAGTTTATGCAGACAAAGTTAAATTTAGTTTCAGACATTTTCCGCTTGATAGCATTCATCCAAATGCTCGTGCTGCTTCGCGAGCAGCAGAAGCAGCGGGCTTACAGGGTAAGTTTTTTGAAATGCATGACTTGCTGTACGAAAATCAACAAGCTTGGAGTACCGTAAGTGATGCAAAAAGTACTTTTGAAAGCTATGCATCTCAGCTCGGGCTAAACATGGATAAATTCCGTACTGATTACGCGAGTGAGCAAGTAAATGCCACTATTA
>CAZAXJ010000085.1:0-2638 GCA_964489075.1 uncultured Candidatus Saccharibacteria bacterium | reverse complement strand
AAAGCACTTGGCGAAATTAATAACACTACAAACCTAACCTTACGAACTTCTATAGTTGGTCCTGATATGAACCCAAATGGTATAGGTCTATTCCAATGGTTCATGAATCAGAGCGGCCAAACGAATGGCTTTGATAAGGTTATTTGGACTGGCGTAACTACCATTGAACTTGCAAAAGCAATCGAAAAGGCAATAGTAAATAATCTTAGTGGATTACGGCATGTAGTGAATAACGAGAAAATAGATAAATATAGCTTGTTGTTACTATTTAAGAAGTACTTCAATAAAGACATTACGATTAATCATAAAAGTGATTACGAAAGTGACAAGAGTCTTATTAGAACAACAGACTTTGACTTTGAAGTTCCTAGCTACGACCAAATGATTAAAGAAATGGCGAGCTGGGTTATTGCTCACGAATCAATATATAGCGAAAATCAGATGGTGGTAACAAAATGAAGGTAATGACAATTGTTGGTACTAGACCAGAAATTATCAAGTTGTCAGCGGTAATTTCTGAACTAGATAAGTTTACAGAACATACTTTAGTGCACACTGGCCAAAACTATGATTACGAATTAAATGAAATTTTCTTTGATGGTATGGGTATTCGAAAACCGAATATTTTTATGGATGCCGCAGGCAAAGATGCTGCAGAAACAATTGGAAATGTAATAATTAAAGCAGATGAATTAATTAAAGAACATAAACCAGACGCAGTCTTATTGTATGGCGACACAAACTCGTGTCTCTCAGTTATTTCAGCTAAGAGAAACAAAGTACCTGTGTTTCATATGGAAGCGGGTAATAGGTGTTTTGACCAAAGAGTTCCAGAGGAACTTAATAGAAAAGTTGTTGATCATTTAAGCGACATTAACATGACAATTACAGAACATGCCCGCCGCTATCTATTAGCAGAAGGTATTCGACCAGAAACTGTAATAAAAGTTGGTTCTAGTATGAAGGAAGTATTAGCCTTAAATAAGCAATCTATTGAGCAAAGCAACGTGCTTGAACAGCTAAGCTTAAAGCAAAAAGAGTATTTTATTCTTAGCGCACATAGAGAAGAAAACATTGATAGCGAAAATAATTTTAACGATTTAATAGAATCTATAAATGCTATTTGTGATACATATAATTTTCCAATAATATTTTCTGTGCATCCACGTACGCAAAAATTGATTGATGAAAAGGGAATAAAACTACACGAACTTGTTCAGTTAATGAAGCCACTTGGATTCGCTGATTATATTAAGCTGCAACAAAATGCATTTTGTGTAATTTCTGATAGCGGAACAATAACTGAAGAATCTTCGCTGCTTGGGTTTCCTGCTATTACGGTTCGCCAAGCGCATGAACGGCCAGAGGGTATGGACGAAGGCACTTTAATAATGACAGGCTTAGATAAAGACATAGTTTTAGACTCAATTAAAATTGTCACTTCACAGAGAATGCCAATAGTTAAAGACTATGATGCAGATAACGTTGCTCAAAAGGTAGTTCGTATTATTATGAGCTACACAGGCTACGTAAATAGAACTGTTTGGAAGAAAGAGAAGTAATCGTAGATGGATTTTAGAGACCACCTAAGGAAAAAGATTCTAAAGTCCAGCGACAGGATACTAGAGTTTGGTCCTTTGACTAGACCAATTGTTACAAAAGCTACACATCCAAATATTCGTTTTGCTGACATACGTAGTACAGAAGATATAAAAAAACTCTATACTTCAAACACGTATTTGGAATCTACAGGTATTTCTGTTGATTTAAATTCAATAGTTGAAATTGATTATGTAGTAAAAGGTAGCTACGAAGAATCATTCAAAGGTGTTGAAAAATTCGATGTTGTTATCCTATCGCATGTTATCGAACATATGCCAGATATAATATTCTTTTTTAAAGACGTTATGAACTTGCTAAAAAATAACGGACAACTGATATTAATCTACCCGGATGCTCGGTATTGTTTTGACCGTTTTAGGAACGGGACATCGTTTATTGATGCATACAGTGTGTATAAAGACAATAAAAACTCGAGTGATAGGGTGTTTGATTTTGTATTTAATGTTGTTCATGAGAATAATCCTAGTTTCTTCTGGGGAAATGCAAAACAAAATAATATTTTACCCAAAAACGACTTCAAAGAGTCGTTATCAATTTACGACAAAGTGAAGAAGAACGAACTTCCTGACGATACTCATTTTTGGCCATTTGCAGACTACCAGTTTATTAAATTTTTGTACGACATAGATAGAGCAGGTTTACTTAATCTGGAGATAATAGATTTTTACCCAACACAGGAAAATACGCAAGAATTTATGATTATCCTCAAACCGAATAGTGGTAAATCAATCAACCATGGTAGTTATATAAAAATATTGAATAAAATAAGCCCCTTAGTCAAAGAAATCAAGTTAAGATCTCGAATTAACGAAGCATTTAATAATATAGAAGAACTCAAGGTAGAAAATAACAGACTAAATAATCAACTTCTTGCAATATATGATAGTAAAAAATGGAAATATGCTAATAACCTAGCTTCTGTAAAAAATAAAATAGTGAGAAAAAGTGTCAAAGATTAGTTTCAACCCCAAAGTCTCGATAGTCATACCTGTTTACAACGGCTCTAATTATCTAA
>CAZAXJ010000084.1:0-2654 GCA_964489075.1 uncultured Candidatus Saccharibacteria bacterium | reverse complement strand
ATGTGGTCGAGCTTGACCCTAATAAACTAGACGGGACCGTTTTTAGCGGTAATCCAGAATCAAATATCCCAAAAGATGAAGAATCTGCCCAAATTTGGCATGAATTATTTGCCCAAAAGAACATTGACGCAAAGACTGTGGATATCGGAGCCGAAGAAAACGGATACAAACAAGGTATGCAGGGTGGCCGAATATTTTACTATGACGCTAAAAAGAACTGGTGGAGCCGTGCAGGCGTACCTGCAAATATGCCAGCTGGCGAACCTGGCGGGCCAGACAGTGAAGTTTTTTATGAGTTCACACAAATAGAACATGACCCAAAATGGGGTAAAAACTGCCACCCAAACTGTGATTGCGGTAGATATATGGAAATCGGTAATTCGGTATTTATGCAGTATATAAAAAAAGACGATGGCAGCTTTAATAATTTACCAAAAGCAAATGTTGACTTTGGAGCAGGACTTGAACGCATCGCCGCTGCTAAACTTGACAGCCCAGATATGTTTAAAATTAGTGTTTTGTGGCCTATTATTGAACGCTTACAAAAAATCAGTGGTAAAAGCTACGATCAGCACACTGCCTCTATGCGAGTTATCGCCGATCATCTACGAACTGCAACGTTTTTAGCCGTAGACGGAGTAGTGCCAAGTAATAAAACCCAAGGATATGTTATGCGCCGTTTCATGCGCAGAGCAATTCGTTATGCTTTTGAGCTTGGGGTAGAACAAGGCTTGTGCGAAAATATTGTACCCACAATTGCCGACATATATCACGATGATTATCCTGAGGTCGCTAACCACCGCGAACAAATAGTTCAAGTACTGGTTAGAGAAGAGAAAGTTTTTCGCCAAACTTTGAGAAGCGGTGTTCGCGAATTTAATAAACTCACAAAAGCAAATGGCCTAACAGGCCAAATTCTATTTAAGCTTTACGACACTTACGGTTTTCCGGTAGAACTAACAAAAGAAGAAGCTTTCAAGCAAAATATTCAAGTTGCCGAAGATGCTCAAAAGCAGTTTGATACTTTAATGGCCGAACAAAGAGCACGCAGCCAAACTGCTGCAAAAGGCACATTTAAAGGTGGTTTAGCAGACCATAGCGAGATCACAACCAAATACCATACTGCAACGCATTTAATGTATAAAGCACTGCGGAATGTTTTAGGCAACCATGTAATACAGCGCGGTAGCAATATTACAGCCGAACGCCTTCGTTTTGATTTCAGCCATCCCGAAAAAGTAACTCCAGAACAAATAGTAGAGGTTGAAAACATGGTTAATGAACAGATCAAAAAAGATTGGCCGATGAGCTGGCGTGAAGAAAATACAAAAGAAGCGCTTGCTAATGGCGTAATGGGCGCTTTTGGCGATAAGTACGGCGAAACGGTCAAAGTATACACAGTCGGAGATCCAGATGGCGAAAACTATAGCCGCGAAATCTGCGGCGGCCCACATGTCGAACATACCAATCAGCTAGCAGAAGATGGCAAAAAATTTAAAATTACAAAAGAAGAATCAAGCAGCGCAGGTATCCGCCGCATAAAAGCTGTATTACAATAAGCGTAAACATGAAAAAAATTATCAAGTTGACGGATGTTACTAAAACATTTGGTAAGTTGGCGGCTGTCGATAATGTTTCGTTATCAGTTGATAAAGGCGAAATAGTTGGTTTCGTTGGTCCCAACGGAGCAGGTAAAACTACGACAATTAGTATGTTGCTTGGTTTTATTAAGCCAAGCGTCGGGACAGTAGAGCTTTTTGGACAAAATATATTGCCACAAACAGCTCATAGCGTTCATAAAAAAATTGGCTACGCAGCAGGCGATATGGCCTTATTCGATAACTTAACTGGCGAACAGTACCTTGATTTTTTCGCAAACCAATACGGAAGTTCAAAAAGAAGAAACGAACTTATACAAGCACTTTTACCAAAAATTACTAGTAAGTTAAAACATTTGTCTCGCGGCAATAAGCAAAAAATTGCACTAATCGGAGCTCTCCAACACGAGCCGGAATTGATAATTCTTGACGAGCCGACAAGCGGGCTTGATCCTCTTATGCAAAAAACTTTTCTTAATTTGTTAGAGGCAGAGAAGGCAAGGGGCGCAACAATTTTTATGTCTTCACACATTTTAAGTGAAGTTGCCGAAGTTTCCGACCGTGTTATTTTTATGCGCGATGGCAAAATAATAATTAATCAAGCAATTAATGAAATCAAGGGCAGAGAAGGCAAGCTGGTTAAACTCTACGGGGCAAAAGCTTTCGATAAAAAACAGTTGCCTAAAAACGCAAACAATTTTGAAAAAACAGGCATAAATATATCATTTGAATACAGTGGGGATGCTAACACGTTGTTAGGGTGGCTGGCTAAGCAAAAAATTACTGATTTTATCGTTGAACAACGTACTTTGGATGATTTGTTTGAGCATCTTTACGAAAACGAGAAAAACAAATGATGCAATCGATATTTACAAAAACACTCTACGATAAGCGCTGGTTTACGCTGGGCTGGGCAGTAGCATTTGGTTTTATGGCATTCCTAGTTGTAGTTTTTTACCCATCTTTTAGCTCAACCTTCCAGTACGATGAGCTGGCAAAGCAATTGCCCTCATCGCTTCAGGGCTGTGCGACCTGTTCGATGGCGTGGTTGCCCGC
>CAZAXJ010000083.1:0-2664 GCA_964489075.1 uncultured Candidatus Saccharibacteria bacterium | reverse complement strand
TTATTGGCATTGGCAAAGAAATCTCGCCAAATAGGCGCAGTTTTTTGTTCCATAAAGCCACGCAGTGTTTTATTTTCGTGGTGACCAATCCACACGCCGGCTGCGATCTTCGTATTAAAGCCCATCATCCAACCATTATCAGAGTTGTTGGTCGTACCGGTTTTAACTGCCGTGGTTACACCATTGATTCGAACTTGCGAATCAAGCCCTGTATAGCGAACAGTTCCATCACTCAGAATGCTGTCAATTGTGTATGCAACTTCAGGATTTAGCGCTTGCTCGCCAGGGGTGTCTTTCCATTCTTTTATAGTTTTGCCTTTATTATCTTGTATTTTTAGTACATAGGTAATTGGCTTGTATTTACCCATTCTGGCGAAAGTCGCAAAGCCGTTAACGTGCTCGTCTAATCTTATTTGGCCACCATCGCCAATTGCCGTCGAAAGAATATCTTCACAATTTGGCGCACCGGCACAGCCGGTCACACCACTTGTAACACCCATTTTTTTAATTAAATCGTGAGTTTTATTTATACCCGCCATATACATAGCTTTGATAGCTGGGGTGTTTCTTGATCCACCGATTGCTTGACGCATAGACATAGCGCCGGGTTGTCTAAAGTCGTAGTCGCGTGGCCGATATCCACCGAAATCAGTATCAAGGTCGTAAAATGTACTGCCTGCTCCCCAGTCTTTATTCTGTGTCATAAGTGAAGCATAGTCATATGGTTTAAAGGTTGAGCCAGGACTTCTGGGGGTAGTTGCATAGTTAATCTCTCCAAACTTCGGGTAAGAAAAGTCTCGGCCACCGACCATCGCTAGTACTTGCCCAGTTTGGGCGTCCATTGCCACAAGTGCGGCGTTGTCGCCTCCATCTCTTTCGATTCGAGCAATACCTTTAGAGACTGCTTCTTCGGCGTATTTTTGCATCTTTAAATCAACGGTTGTCGTAACCCTAAAACCTGCTTTTCGAATATTCGTTGCTCCGTATTCTTGTTCAAGTCTTTCTTGTGTTTCAAGTACGAAGTAAGGCGCTAAGATATCTTTATATTTATCTTTGTTGCTCGTACTTAATTTTGCGAGTGTATCAACTTTTTTTGCTGCTTCAGCTTCTTCGCTCGTAATGCGGCCTTGCTCTTGCATCTTATTAATAATTTCTTTTTGTCTAGCTACAAGTTCGCCGGTGTTCTTACCATATGGAGAATAATAAGTAGGGGCAGGTAAAATCGCCGTAAGCAATGCGGCTTCGTCAATCGTTAAATCGCTTGAAGATTTTTCAAAATATCCTCTCGCGGCCGCTTCAGATCCGTAATACACTGATCCGAACGGAATTTCGTTCAGATAGGCATTTAGGATTTCATTTTTCGTGTAACTTCGCTCTAACTCGATTGCTAAGATAAGTTCTTTTAATTTACGGGTAATAGACTGTTCTTGAGTAAGAAGAGAGTTTTTTACAAATTGTTGGGTAATTGTTGAGCCACCTTGAGTGGTTTGCCCGCGTAAGTTATTTACGAATGCACGAGATACACCTTTAAAACTAAAACCCCCATGTTCGTAGAAGTCTTTATCTTCTGACGCAAGGACGGCGTTTTGTAGATTTTTAGATATTTTTTCTAACTTAACAGGGTAACATTCGGCATCGCCCGAACTTGCCCATAACAAAGTTTCCCCTGTACGATCGTAATAAAGCGTGCTTGCCCCCTTGGAACACGTTTTAAGATCAGTAATATTTTTCGGTAAATCTTTACGGAAATATGCAAAAACGGCCAAAACCATGACCATCATAACTGCCAGTGTTACCCCAAGTACCTTAAGAGCTCTAATTGCTCCTGCACGATTAAACCAATATTCTGCAAAATGCTTTGGTTGCCAGTAGTAAAAAAATCTTTTAATCGGGTTTTTCGGAAGCGTAGACAGATATTCGGCTCGCTTGCGAGCGCGACTGTCTCTGTGTGATTTTATTCGATGGCTAACATTACGATTAACCCTAACACCAGACGCTGATCGTCCTGACTTTTTTTGCCCTTTGGCTAAATTGTTTAGTTTTTTCTTGAACTTATCGATATTAAATCTTGCCATGTCTGGTATGTTTACGAAACTTCTCCCAAATTCTTAGAAAATTCAGTTAGTATTATAGCAAATATTGTTCGAAATAACACGACAAATAACGGCTGTTACACTAGGTGCATATGGATGATGAGGCATTACTTTCAAGTGTTAAGGGAATCGGCAGAAAAACAGTCGAAAAATTAGCTGGTATCGGGTTGGTTACGCTTGCAGATTTTGCAGAGTACTACCCTAGAAAATATGCCGATTTTTCGCATGTTGCAACGATTTCAGATCTGAAACCAGGCCTTGTCGTTATTAAAGCTAACATAAGTGCAGTTAAACAAAGACGTGTGCGCAGGGGCTTACATATTACCGAGGCTATTGCCGAAGATGCTAGCGGAAAGGTAAAACTTGTTTGGTTTAACCAACCCTACAGAGCGGGCGCAATTATGCAGGAAAAGCTTTATTACATTCAAGGGGAGTTTGGACTTCAAAATCAACGCCTGCAGCTTGTTAACCCGAGTACTGAGTTGGCTGGCGAGCTTAAAATGTCTGACGAAAAAGACAAAATAGTTGCCACTTACAGAGAAAGTGGAGGCATAAAACAGACTGTATTTCG
>CAZAXJ010000082.1:0-2677 GCA_964489075.1 uncultured Candidatus Saccharibacteria bacterium | reverse complement strand
GAAAAAGATGGAACAGTTGCTGTACCCGAAGATCAGTTACCAGTAGAGTTACCTGATCTTACAAATTTTGCACCTACAGGCGATGGAAAAAGCGCCTTGGCAAATGTTGAATCATGGGTTAATACGACTTGCCCTACCTGTGGCGGCCCGGCAAAACGCGAAACCGACACAATGGATGGCTATGCATGTAGTAGTTGGTATTATCTTCGATACACTGATGCAAAGAATGATGAAAACCCTTGGGACATTGCAAAGGCAAATTATTGGATGCCAATTGATTATTACTGCGGCGGTGACCACGCAGTTTCGCATTTACTTTACAGTCGGTTTTGGATGCGTGCTTTTGCAGATATGGGTTTGATTGATAAAACTCGCGCGGAACCCGTAAAACGCTTAATTTATAACGGATATATCAATGCTGCTGACGGCAGTAAAATGAGCAAAAGTAAGGGTAATGTTGTTGACCCAGTTGAATTAATTAATCAAGGTTATGGCGCTGATGCCTTGCGTTTGTATGAGCTGTTTATTGCACCTTACGAACTTGATGCTGCTTGGGATGACCGTGGAATTGCAGGAACATATAGATTTTTGAGTAGAGTATGGACATTAGCACAAAAATTTATTGAATCAAAGCCTACTGAATCCCAAGATTTTACAGGGGAGAGTGAGATAAAATCTGCAACCCACGCCGCAATTAAAAAAGCTTCGCAAGATTTAGAGCGCCAGAGTTTTAATACAGCAATCGCTGCTTTAATGGAATTTACGAACGAGCTTTATAAAATTGAAGCAGGTAGAGGTTTTGGTGCAAAAGAGGCGTGGAGCTTTGCGCTTACAACCCTTGTTCAATTACTAGCACCATTTGCACCGCATATGGCAGAACAACTATGGATAGATTTAGGCCACGAAGGTTCTGTGCACGTAAGCGGTTGGCCAGTTCACGACGAAAGCTATTTAGTAAGCCATGTTATGACTATTGCGGTGCAGATAAATGGTAAGGTTCGAGGAGAAGTTGAAGTACCCAATGATGCACCCCAAGAAGCTATTGAGGCTGAAGCAAAAACAAATAAAAACGTTGCTCAGCATTTGACAGGCGACGTTCAAAAAGTTATTTACGTTAAGGGTAAAGTTTTAAATTTTGTTGTTTCTAGTTAACTAACTTTTTTAGGCAACTCAATTTGTTCGCCCACCTGTAAACCATCTTCAAGACCGGGATTATGTTCTTTGATTTCGTTTATAAGATTTTGCATGTTAACTTCTTCTGTATTATCCACAAATTTTTCAGTTAGGCTCCAAATACTGTCACTGGGTTGTGCAACCTCAGTCTGAATTCCATGCCATTCAATGTCTTGCCTGTCTTTAAAATCTTCTAATAAATAAGCAGAAACTGCTACTAAGCCAGCTGCAGCGATAACTTTAGCCTTTAAAGACATGTTCTTGCGTTCGCTTGGATTTGGGTATTTTTCTGACATAATTTTAATAATAACATAAGCATTACAATTAGTCAATGTTCTTATTTAAAATACAATTATCTTGAGTTTTAGCGACTATTATTGATATAATCACTGTAATATCAATAACTGATAACAGAGTAACTTACAGGAGTTTGTACCTTGGGTAAACCAAAGAAGCGCACAACACCACGTCGCACCGGCACTCGCCGAAGCCATTTGGTTGTTAAATTAGCGCGTAGCGTAAATGCGAAATCACCGGTAAAGGCTTATACTACAAGCCGTGAAAGCGCAAAAAAAGAAGCGTAATAACACTTCAGAAGTCTTATATTTAAAAATATAAGCGAAAGGCACATCAAAATATATGGCATCGAACCGACACTTAGGCCGAATCGTAGCTCTACAAACACTGTACGAGCAAGACTTCAGACTGGAGTGCGGTGATGCTGCGTTTGATTTGCAAGAGGTTCTCACACGTAACATCGAGCGTTATAGCGAAACAATCGATGATAAAAAGTTTATAAAAGCTTTGGTTGAAGGAATCGTTGCAAAGCAAAAGACACTTGATAAAGACCTACAACCTATGGCGCCAGAATGGCCCCTAAATCAGATAGCACGAATGGACAGGATAGTGCTTAGGATTGGTTTGTATGAATTAACATACGAAAAAGATGTGCCGCCGAAGGTAGTTATAAATGAGGCGGTAGAACTTGCAAAAGCATTCGGTGGCGAAAATTCATCAAAATTTGTAAATGGTGTACTCGGTACGGCTCTTCGACAACTAGAAGCCAAACCAAAGAAGAAAGTGAAGAAATAGTATAGTGCAGAGACCAAAACCTATAAAAGGTTTTAAAAAATATCTAAACCGCAGAAAACCCGGAATATCAGAAGTAGTTCGTGAAACTACGGCGGGCGGTATTGTTTGGCGCCGTAATAAACAGGGCGAAATCGAGATTTTACTTTTACAAGACATTAAAGACAGATGGTCTATACCGAAAGGCCATGTTGAAGAAGGTGAGAGTGCTAAAGAAACTGCCGAACGTGAAATTCGTGAGGAAACCAGCCTAAAGGAAATGAAAATCCAAAGCTGGCTTGGCAAAACGAGCTTTCGTTATCGCCGGCAAAACAGTCTTGTGCTTATGACCACGCACATTTATCTGGTAGAAGCTAAAGGCAACACTAATGACATCCAAAAAGAGGATATTTACAAAAATCTTGAATGGATTACT
>CAZAXJ010000081.1:0-2836 GCA_964489075.1 uncultured Candidatus Saccharibacteria bacterium | reverse complement strand
ATTGAAATGGCAAATCCAACAGCAATACCACCTACTAATAACTTTGTTTTGTGCTTTTTAAAAAAGTTTTTTTCAGGCTCAAACTCTGACTTATCAGCACTAAAATTACCATCTACTGCTGGCTCGTTAGGTGTAGAAAATCCTTCTTGCATGATTAATATATTATACTATTTTATTGCTATTTTGTCAATATATGCTTATGTTTATATTTGTAAATAAAAACACCCCGAACTCGCCTTATTTAAGGTTTGTTCAGAGTGCTAATTTACTAAAGTACGTGCAGCCCTATGGCTGAGCGCAATAATACCACATCCACCCCCGTTCCGTCAATCAGTATTTTCAACTTGTTTGTTTATAAACTTCTTCTGTTGAGCAACTTCAACAATTGTTTGAGGTTGAACATTTTAAAGATGAAAATACGACATATTTTATCTGTAAAAAAGTTTAGAAACAGTGCCCCAAGCTGTTATTCTTAACGCAATGCAGAAAATTACCATTGTCGATGATGAAGCTCCGATTCGCGAGATGTATTTGCACAAACTAAGCGCTGCTGAGTACCAAGTAAGTACCGCAGCAGATGGTGCAAGCGCACTACATGTAATAGAACACGAACGCCCCGATTTAATTTTGCTAGATATTAAAATGCCTCATTTGCCTGGGCAAGAAGTATTAAAAAGGATACGTGCCACAGAGTGGGGCAAAGATATAAAAGTTATTGTGCTGACAAATATCAGTAAAAGCGAAGCTCCGCACGAATTTAGAGTTTTAGGCGTTGAGCGCTACATAGTTAAAGTTCACTACACCCCTACCCAAGTGTTAGAAATTATTAAAGAAGTGCTAGCAAAATAAAAGTAGTGTATCTTATTAGCTAGAGGAATACTTTTTATGGCTACAAAAATTGCAATTATCGAAGATGACTCCGCAATAGCACAAATGTATCGAATGAAGTTCGAGGCCGAAGGTTATGAAGTTGAAACTGCCGAAAACGGCAAACTTGGCCTAGCTTTAGCCGAAAACATGAAGCCAGATATGGTTTTGCTAGATTTAATGATGCCAGAAATGAACGGCGACGAGATGCTAAAACAAATGCGTTCCACTGATTGGGGTAAAGACATTAAGGTAATAATTCTTACAAACATGGGTGAACAAGAAGCACCAGCCATACTGCAAACACTCGGAGTTAAGGCTTTTATAGTAAAAGCAGACATGACACCCCGCCAAGTTGCCGAGCTTGTAAAAACCCACTTGTGAGATAATAGCCAGCAATGAAAGTTGCTATTTTAGGATATTCGATTGAGGGTAAAAGTGCTGCTGAATATTGGCATAGTAACGGTAATGAGGTTACAATTTGCGATCAAAATATTGAAACTGAAACTCCTGACTGGTCAAAAACCAAATTAGGCAATGATTATTTAAACAATTTAAACGAATTTGAACTAATTGTGCGCAGCCCTGGTATTGCGCCTAAAAAAATAACTGCTGCTAACCCAGATTTACCAAATATTTTAGATAAAGTAACTACAACAATTAATGAATTCTTTGCTAATTGTACAAAGCCAATAATTGGTGTGACAGGCACAAAAGGCAAAGGAACAACAAGCACCTTAATATCTAAAATATTAGAAAACTCAGGTAAAAATGTGTTTTTGGGTGGCAATATAGGCATACCAGTTTTAGGATATTTATCTGAATTAACCGACAATACTGTGGTTGTTTTAGAACTTTCTAGCTTTCAATTAATAGATTTTAAATATCGGCCAAATATTGGTGTTTGTTTGTTGGTTGCACCAGAGCACCTAGATTGGCATAGCGACTTAGCCGAATATTACAACGCAAAAAAGAACTTATTTGCTAAGCAATCTGGCGAAGATTTAACAATTTTTAATGCTAATAATTCGGAAAGTACAGATATTACTAGTGTCAGTGAGGGTAAAAAAATTCCTTACTTTGTTACAAATGAAAATATTGATGTAACAAATAAAAATGGTGCCTATGTTGAAAATGACACCATTTACTACCAGCAAACTCCTGTTTGCAAAACATCAGAAGTTGGGCTGCTTGGCAGACATAATTTAGAAAACGTTTGTGCAGCTATTGCGGCAACCTGGCAAATTACCAGTGGCAACGTTATGGCTATGCAAAAGGCAATTAGCGAATTTAAGGGCATGGAACATCGTTTGGAGTTTGTGCGTGAATTAAACGGTATTGAATACTACAACGATAGTTTTGCAACCACCCCAATTGCAACAATTGCAGCAATTAAAGCTTTTTCTAAACCAAAGGTTGTTATTTTGGGCGGATCAGATAAAGGTGCAGATTTTAATGAGCTTGCTAAGGTAGTTGCCGAAAATAATGTTAGGCAAACGATTGTAATTGGTGATACAGGCGAAAAAATTATTGAAGCCTTAGTAAAAAACGGTTATAACAACATCATTTTGGGCGGAACAAGCTTGCAAGAAGCAATAAATACTGCAAGAAAAGCCGCAACGAGAGGAGATGTAGTACTGCTTAGTACAGCTTGCGCTAGCTTTGGGATGTTTAGCGATTACAAGGGCCGTGGAAATCGTTTTAAAGAGTTAGTTAACGAACTTAGCTAGCTTCTTGAAGACTTATTTTCTTAAGAGCTATTCGTTCCTTTTTAGTTTTTCCGCCCCAAACACCATCCTCTTGAACTTTCTTTTCTAGTTCTCGTTCTAAACAATCGTTCTCAACTATGCAGGCATCACACATAGCTTTTGCCATTTGAGCCGCAAGCCTCTTACCTCTTCCTGGGAAGAATGATTCTGGATCAGTACTTAAACAATTTGCGCCTTCTAAATTTCGGTATGTCATTTTA
>CAZAXJ010000080.1:0-2940 GCA_964489075.1 uncultured Candidatus Saccharibacteria bacterium | reverse complement strand
AGTAGTTCTTACAAGTCTAACCGACTACTCTTTAGGCGATAGATACACAATACGCCCAGCCTTACCATGGGAAAATAGAAATATTTCTTACAGATTAACCCAAAAGCTCATTGAAGCAGATGAGAACAGAGACGTTAATCCTAATTTTGATGTTGCACTTGTTGATCTCCGCTCAAAAGAAGTTGATAGAAAAATTCAAGTAAAAAGTAGCGCGAAAGACATGCCGTACGATACTGATATAGACATAGTTGTAACTAAACAAATATACGATGAATTGTCACACTTATTTAGCGATAAAAGAGGGCCCCGAGGAGCAGGGCAACTCTATTCAAAAATATTTTCTATGGACCGAGAGGAAAGTGCTAAAAACAGAGCTTTAGTTACAAATAATCTCATTAAAAAATTAGGCCTAAATTGACAATCTGAGTTCGTTGGTACCGCGAGCCGGACTTGAACCGGCACGAGCGAATGCTCACAAGATTTTGAGTCTAGCGTGTCTACCAATTCCACCATCGCGGCACAAACGAGCTCATATATAGCGCCCGAAAACCCGACAAACCTACGCGCATAATGCTTTAGTTTGTAGGTAAATCAGGGGTAATTGTACTATAATGGCGGTTGAACAGCAAAGTTTACTCGCAAATAATGCCCAGCCCTACAAGTGACCTTCCATTACCAAAAGATGACACTGTGAATGCAGCGTCAAAGCCTGATCCGAATCAGGCTGCTGAGATAATTAGAAAAAAATTAAACGAACTGTACACCGATGAACCCAAAGCAAAAGAAGAACTCGAAGAAATAAAAGAAACTGGCACACATTCGAAACATCAAAAATATATGCTCGAACTATCAAATTCTGGCAAAAGTTTGGCAGAAATTCAAACAGCTTGGCACAACTACTACATCAATTTACCAAACAACGAAAAACATGCAGTGTGGCAAGAATTTTACGAAAACCATGCTCGTGCAGCAAAACTGATTCATACTAAAAAAGTCGGCACCAAAGCCGAAACACTTACAGAGCAAAAACCGCCCGAAAAACAGACTCTTAAGCCTAAAAAACAGTTGAGCGGTAGCGTTGAAGTATCGAAGAGCAAGCCTCAAAGAACTACTTCAGAAGTAAAAGAACAGATCTTGAACAAAGTAACTGCCCGTGGCAAGTTACAAAAATCACACCACGTTCAATCACTTTTGTTTGGTGTGGGCATGGGGTTAATTGTAGTCTTTATATTTATGTTCGGCTTCTTTAACGAAAGATTTTTAGCACCACTAGTAACACCCAGCAAAAATGTTAGTAATACACCAATTATTGTTGACCCCAATGCAGGCGTTGTCAGCTTGGAGCCAAAAATTATAATTCCAAAAATTAATGTTGAAGTACCTGTTAATTACGATGTAAAAACTATTAATGAAAAAGAAATTCAAAACGGACTTGAATCGGGAGTAGTGCATTATCCATCCAGCCCAACACCGGGGCAAAATGGCAACGTAGCTATAGTGGGGCATTCATCAAACAATATTTTTAACAGGGGTAAATATAAATTTGCTTTTGTTCTTTTAAACAGACTGCAAGAAGGCGACACCTTTATGCTTAACTACAATGGCCAAAGATACATTTACAAAATTTATACCAAAAAAATCGTTAAGCCAAACGAAGTGTCTGTTCTTGGTTCTGCCGATAGGCCGGCTACAGCTACGCTTATTACCTGTGACCCACCAGGTACTGCCGCAAATCGCCTTGTCGTTATAGGGGAACAGATTAGCCCTAGTCCAAAAAATAATACCGTCGCAACTACAAATCAGGACATAGCAGGCCAACCAGCAATCGTTCCAGGAAACGCCGAGAGTTTGTTCCAAAGAATGTTCGGATGGCTATTTTAGACTTTATTCAACTAAAAGCTCAGCGTTCTGGAATCCAACCTTGCCATCAGCTTGATTAATAAGTGTATATAGTACCTCGTAGTCTCTGTCGAAATAGGGGGTAAATTCGGGCCTGCTTGCAACAAGCGTTTGCAAGTTTGTGCCGTCAAAATCAAACACGTTAACCTTGCTATCCGTAACAAGGGTAAGCCTGTGCCCATCCATCCATTTTGCTTCGAGATTTGCAGGTATATTCAATGGACTTTCATAACGATAAATCCGTTGTTCTTCAGCATCAAAAATAACAAATTGCTTTCCTGATTGAATAGAGATTATTCGTGCATTATCCGAAAAGCTAACAAATTGCGGATTAGTGATCCTAAGGCTCATTTGTGGCAACGCCTTAACAAATGTATTGGATTTAAGTTTTGAAAGTGGATTCTTATAAATTTTAACCGCATCCGCAGGTCCTGAACCCGAAACGTAATACCAACTATTTCTGAACTTTGCGATGTCTAACAGATAATTATTGTCAGCACTACGCTTGACAGGCTGAAGCAAGAATTTATCTTTTTGGCTGGTCAATACCTCTATATTGGCTTCGTTTTCTTGGGCTCCGACGTAAGTGGCATATAATAATATGTCTTCTCCATGCGACTTAAAATCTACAACTCCCGTTAAAAATGGTGCGCTTACCAAAGCATCTTTAAGGCTTCCGTTTCTGAGCTCCCCCTTACTAATGGAATGAATATAGTACTTATCATATTTTTTGTCTCTTAGGGTAACCCTTTGATCGCCGGTAAGCTTCAGGGCCGTTGTTACATTAGCGCTTTCATCAACATTTTCTCTGTCAAAAATAAAGTAATTAACTGTGCCGTTTGGCAAGGTCTGTGAAATTAGCAAATGCTTATTATCGTCAGACCACTCAACCGGCTTCAAAACTCCGTAAGATCCCGTTGCATTTGAAATGATACTACTTGGTAATGCACTTATTAACGGCTCTTTTGTCGTATCCGAAAGATCGGTTACTGAAAACACTACTGAATTTGCCTTTTGTTGTTGGACGAGCCACCTTCGATC
>CAZAXJ010000079.1:0-3005 GCA_964489075.1 uncultured Candidatus Saccharibacteria bacterium | reverse complement strand
AGAACTTTATCAAACAGTCGAGCAAGAGCCTTTCGTACTTGATACATCAGACCTCGAACCGGGTTCTTATGATGTAACCCAGAAAACTTTCTTTAAAGACGGAACAACAAGCGAAGAAACCAGAGTAATAGAAGTTGCCAGCGCGCAAGGAACGGGCGAAGATAGTAGCGCCAATAAAGCTCAAACTATAATTTTATTAGCAATAAGTTTGTTGTTTGGACTTTTGGTAATTCTTTACTTGGCTTGGTTCATATTTATGAGGCCAAAGGGTTACACAATAGCAGAAAGTATAGGTATGGTGGGCTACTTTATAAAACAACTAGCGCCATTTAAGCGTAAGCCCAAAACCCCAACTAATTATATGGTTGATTACGATGCTACACAGGTATCGGCGCCTCGCCCCGATTTGCCGCCGCCTGCAAGCCATAAGTTCCCTTGGCGATAAGGGTTGAAACAATGGCTTTTATCTGTTAAGCTTATCTTCGGTATAAATAAAACAACGCAAGGTTAACAATCCTCCCGTTCGCTTGCGAAAGGCGAAAGGGCATACTTGCGCGAAGAGGAAGGAATAAGGATTTATTATGACGAATGTAGATATGAAGGCTCTTTTAGAAGCGGGCGCACATTTTGGCCATAGAACTAGCCGCTGGCATCCGAAAATGGCTGCTAATATTCATAGCAAACGTGGCGAAAACCATATTATTAACCTCGAGCGAACTGTTGATCAGTTCGAAGTTGCTCTTAATTTTATAGAAAAAACCGTTGCTGCAGGGCATCAGGTTTTATTTGTCGGCACTAAACGTCAGGCTAAAGATGTTCTTAAAGAGACTGCCCAAACACTAGGCATGCCTTATGTGACAGAGCGTTGGTTGGGTGGAATGCTTACGAACAGTAATACTATTAACGGTAGAGTTAAACATCTGAAAGAACTTGAAACTAAAATGGCTGCAGGAGAGTTAGCGGCTAAATACAGCAAGCTCGAAGTACAGCGTTTTCAGGAAGAAATTGATCGCATGAACTACAACTTTGGTGGCATTAAAGAAATGAATGGTCGCCCAGGAGCGATGTTTGTGGTTGATATTAGCGAAGAAGAAAATGCCGTAAAAGAAGCAAATAAGCTAAAGATACCCGTTGTTGCGCTTGTTGATACGAATGCAGACCCAAGCAAAGTTCAATACCCGATTGCTTGCAACGATGACGCAATTAAGGCAATTTCTTTAGCGTGTGATTACGTAAAAACTGCAGTGCAGGCAGGTCAGTCAGCTCGTGCTAAAAAAGCTGCTACAGCTAAGACAGAAGAAAAGGGCGACAAATAAGATGGCAGACATAGATATCAAAGATATAAAACGCCTGCGTGAACTAACAGGCGTTGGTATTACAGACGCAAAGCAAGCATTAGTAGAATCAAAAGGTAATTTTGATAAGGCCCTAGAAGCGATGCGTAAAAAAGGTATGACTAAGGCCGAAAAACGTGGTGAGCGCGAAGCTCGTGCCGGTGTAATTGGTAATTATCTTCATGATGGCCGTATAGGTGTTTTGGTAGAAGTTAATTGCGAAACAGATTTTGTTGCACGTAACGAAAAATTTACCGAAATTGTAAAAGATGTTGCTATGCATATTGCAGCAAGTGCGCCGGAGTTTGTGAGTATGGATAACATCCCAGCCGATGCAAAAAAAGCGGCAGAAAAAGAATTTACAGAAAAAGTAAAAACTGAAGGTAAGCCAGATAACATGGTTCCGCAAATCGTAGAAGGAATGTTAAAAAAGCACTTTGCAGAGAAATGCTTACTAGATCAACCGTTTGTTAAAAATCCAGATCAAACGGTGGGCGAATACGTAAAAGAAGGCATTGCAAAACTTGGTGAGAATATAGTTGTTCGCAGGTTTAGCCGGATGGCACTTGGCGAAGTTAACGAATAAATAAAGTTTTCAAAGTGTTTGAGCGAGCCCCAAGCTCGCTCTTTGTAATTACAAGCCTAGGTTTCATTGTTCAATCCTGCTGCACTTCTGTTTTATAGCCTCAGGTGTCAGCACATTACCATCTAACTATTGAGGCTCTAACATCAGGTGCTGATTGTTATCTGTATGTGTAAGTCGGACATCCACTATACAATTGGCGCCAACAGCGTTGCCATACACATGGGTAAAAAGGAAACAAGAATTGCTACAACAAAGCCTTGTTCTTCTGTAAGTATATTATGTAACTTTACTGTTCTTAAGACAAGCTACTGTTATACTATAAGTGACATGTAACAGAGGGGAATATGAATCCAAACCAAGTTATTGAAGACGCGAAAAATAAGCTGAACACTGCACAAGAGCACTTCGGTAATGAAATGAAAAAGCTACGTACCGGTAGGGCTCATGCCAGTATTTTAGACGGCATTATGCCAGTTGCTTATGGCCAGCCGATGCAGTTAAAACAGCTTGCAAACATAACAGCGCCCGAAGCTCAACTTTTGCAAATAACACCTTTTGACCCAACAAATATTCAGGCAATAAACGAGGCGATAAGAAACGAACAAAGTTTAGGATTAAACCCGAGTGATGACGGGCGAGTTATCAGGGTCCCAATTCCGTCACTTACTACAGAGCGTAGACAAGCTATTGTTAAGCAACTTGGCGAAAAAGTAGAAGAGTGCCATATTGCTTGCAGAAATATCAGGCATGAAGCTTTAGACATATTAAAAGAAGCTAAAACAGATAAAGATATAGGCCAAGATGAATATGATCGACTAGAAAAACAGTTGGAAGCACTTATGACGAAAACAAGATCCGATGTTGAGACTAGCGCTAAGGCTAAAGAGCAAGAAATAATGACAGTTTAATGGGCTTTAGTAACGTATAATAGTAGTTTGATGAATGATTCAACAGTTATACCGAAGCATATCGGCATTATTCTAGACGGAAATAGGCGTTGGGCAAAAGCTCGTGGTTTATCTGTAAGCAAAGGGCATCTCGAAGGTTATAAAACACTTAAAACTGTTGCTGATCTTGCCTTTGAC
>CAZAXJ010000078.1:0-3102 GCA_964489075.1 uncultured Candidatus Saccharibacteria bacterium | reverse complement strand
GGGTTACCACCACTACTTTCATGACGGGCTCTAACAATACGGGACTCGCTTTCTTAACACCGTCTTGCAAAGCCATTGATCCCGCTATTTTAAAGGCCATTTCGCTTGAGTCAACATCGTGGAAGCTACCAAAATAAAGTTCTGCTTTGACATCGACAACTGGATACCCTGCGAGAACTCCGTTGGCCATAGCCTCTTCAATACCTGATTTTACAGCTGGTATGTATTCGCTTGGCACGACGCCACCCTTAATACTGTTGATAAATTCAAAGCCCTTGCCGGCTTCGTTTTGGCTTAAGCGTAGCCAGACATCACCGTATTGACCCCGACCACCAGACTGGCGAATGAATTTACCCTGAACTTCAACGGCATCTTTACGAATAGTTTCGCGGTACGCAACTTGTGGGGCACCTACGTTAGCTTCAACGTTAAATTCGCGTTTCATACGATCAACCAAAATTTCAAGGTGTAGCTCGCCCATTCCACTGATAATAGTCTGGCCGGTTTCATGATCTACCTTAATCCTAAAAGTCGGATCTTCTTCTGCTAAGCGCTGCAAGGCAAGGCTCATCTTTTCTTGGTCAGCCTTTGTTGCAGGCTCAATTGCAATACTTACTGGGGGTTCTGGGAAATCAATTGATTCTAGAACAATTGGATTATTTTGGTCGCAAAGGGTATTACCAGTAGTTGTACCTTTTAAGCCGACAATTGCAGCAATGTCACCTGCACTAACCTCTGTTACATCGTCACGCTTATCGGCATGCAAACGCACAATACGGCCGATTCGCTCTTTATCGCCAGTAGAAGCATTTAAAACATATGAACCGGCAACGACTTTACCTGAGTAAACACGAAAATAAGCTAGCTTGCCAACAAAAGGATCACTGGTAATTTTGAAAGCTAACGCACTAAATGGCTCACTGGCACTTGGTTTACGTTCAATCTCGTTACCACTTTTAGGATGTGTGCCCCACGTGCTCCCACGATCTAATGGGCTTGGTAGGTATTCGTTAACTAAATCCAACACTTTTTCGACAATCACGCCACGACCATCGCCACCAGTAACAACAAAGAATCGCCCGCCAAGTACGGCTGTACGTATTGCTTGCTTGATTTCGTCTTCGCTCATGCCTTCTTCGCCAACTTCTAGGTATTTTTCGAGCATTACTTCGTCTTCGGCTACAGCGTTTTCGATTAATAAACTGCGGTATCTTTTGGCTTTTTCAACCATATCTGCAGGAATTTCGCCTTCAACAAGAGCTTTATCAGCAAATTCCTTATATGTGTATGCCTTCATGGTAATAAGATCAACGACACCGTTAACGCTCTGTTCAAAGCCAATTGGCAAATGAATCGGAAAAGCTGCTTTACTCAGCCGATTGTGGATACTGTCAAGGCTTTTGTAAAAATCGCCGCCCGTTTGATTAATCTTGTTAATAAAGCAGATACGTGGCACACCATATTTGTCTGCTTGTCTCCAAACAGTTTCACTTTGGCTTTCTACACCCATCTTGCCATCGAACACAACACATGCGCCATCGAGTACGCGCAATGAGCGCTCTACTTCAACTGTAAAATCAATGTGACCTGGGGTGTCGATAATATTAATTTGGTGGTCTTTCCAAAAACAAGTAACAGAGGCAGCAACGATAGTAATTCCGCGTTCACGCTCTTGAGCCATCCAGTCAGTCGTAGTTTCGCCTTCGTGCACTGCACCAATTTTATGGCTTAAGCCTGTTCGATACAAAATACCTTCTGTTGTCGTTGTTTTACCAGCGTCAATATGAGCAATGATGCCCAAATTACGCATTTTTTCCATTGGAGTTGATTTAGCTGCCATGATTTCCTCTATTATTTACTATTTTAGTTACGAGCGAAGTGAGCAAAGGCTCGGTTACTTTCGGCCATCTTGTGTGTATCTTCACGTTTCTTAACTGCTGCACCCGTGCCGTTGTAGGCATCCATAATTTCAGCTGTTAGTCTATCTGCCATTGGCATGCCTTTACGGGCCCGAGCAGCTGCAACAAACCACATTAAAGTTAGGTGGTTTTGGCGCTGGCCGCGAACTTCAAATGGAATTTGATAGTTGGCACCACCAACACGTCGCGAACGAGTTTCTACGCTTGGCTTCACATTATCAAGCGCTTTATCAAGCACCTCGAGTGGGCTTTCAGCTTTTAGTTTGTTAGCTGCGTTTTCCATTGATTCATAAACAATGCGCTCGGCTAGTTGCTTTTTACCATTCAACATAACCCGGTTAATAAGTCGCTGAACGCGTACCGAGTTATATTTACGGTCTGGTTGGATGTCTCGTACAAGACTCTTAGTTTTTTTACGTGGCATTTCTGTACTCCTTTGTTAAATCTTCTGTGCTCTCCTTCCGTCAAAATGCCGGAGGCGGTCACTGAAGCCACTTATTTAATTATTAAATTACTTTGAATCGCGTTTTGCGCCATACTTGCTACGTCCACGTTTGCGGTTTGCAACACCTTGGAGATCAAGGCTTCCACGAACAACGTGGTAACGCACACCAGGAAGATCCGGTACACGGCCACCCCGCAGCATAAAAACAGCGTGTTCTTGCAGGTTGTGGCCTTCGCCCCCAATATAAGCCCAAACTTCGTAGCCGTTGGTTAAACGAACTCGTGCAACTTTGCGTAGTGCCGAGTTAGGCTTTTTTGGAGTTTTGGTTGTTACCTTCACGCAAACTCCACGCTTAAACGGTGCAGGTTTTTCGTAAGACTTAGTCTTAAGATTGTTGGTAACACGCATCAATGCAGGAGACTTGCTTTTAGTTGAAGCAGTCTTTCTCCCTTTGCGAACTAATTGGTTAATTGTTGGCATACAGTCCTTTATTTAAACAGATTTATTCTTCTTCGTCAACGCCTTCGGCGTCTTCATCTTCTGGTTGATAACCTGTACCAACTGGAATCTTACGACCAAGAATAACGTTTTCTTTTAGTCCATAAAGCTGATCGACCTTACCGCTTGTTGCTGCACTTATAAGAACACGTGTTGTGTCTTGGAAGCTAGCAGCAGACAAGAAGCTATCTGCCCATGTCGAGACTTTGGTAATACCAAGCAAGAGTTGGCTAAATTCAG
>CAZAXJ010000077.1:0-3171 GCA_964489075.1 uncultured Candidatus Saccharibacteria bacterium | reverse complement strand
CACCTGAAACTCTAGGGTAATGGTCAGCACTCAGCTGGCTTACCGGTAAGAATCCACGAATACCTTCGAGCTCCATTAATAGACCACCTCTGTTGGCGTCATATGCTGGGACCTCAATTATTTCATTTGCGTCGCGAATTCGTTGTAGTTCATCCCAACCTCTATCTTTCGCAGCTTTTCTTAGCGAAAGAAGCGCGTGACCGTCTTCAATCTCAGGATCGACAACACTTGCACTAATTACTTGCCCTTTTTCTAAGTTTTGGCCATAGCCAATTTCGCGGCGCATTACGACACCAATACCGTGTGCACCCAAGTCGAGCCATACTTCATGCTTCTTGATAGAAAGCACCGTGGCTTCGATTACATCGCCGGCACGAAGTGGTTGTAAGTCACTTTTTGCTAGCAGTTCGTCCATAGTTAGTTTTACCATTAATTACTCCTTAAATTTGTAGTATTTCTAAGCGGTGTTTGCACAGTAATTAAATTCACCCCTGGACTTTAAGGGTGGTTATTTTCCCGCACTAAAGCAACCGTTCAGATTACATATATTTAAGCTTAAATTTCCTCTGTTGTAAAGAGATGATTAAAACACGCCTTATGCTACACTGGTTTTGATGATTTTAGCTGTAGATATTGGCGGAACAAAAACACTAGTAGCACTCTGCAAAAAGGACGGTTATGTAGTTGAACAACTTCGTTTTGAAACGCCAAAAAAATATAGTGATTTTTTAAAAGCGTTCAAAGCAACTTTGGAAACTATTGATGTAAAAAAAGCAACTATTGTTTCAATGGCTGTACCAGGAAAAATTAATCGTAAAACAGGTGTAGCAATTGCTTTTGGAAATCTTAGCTGGAAGAATGTACCTATTAAAAATGATGTTTGTAAATTAACAAATTTACCTGTTTTAATTGAAAATGACGCCAACCTTGCAGGATTATCAGAAATTCACAATATTAAACCAATCCCTCATAAAGGCCTATATATTACTATCAGCACGGGTATTGGTACTGGTTTTGTTACTGACGGCTATCTTGATAACGATTTCTTAGACTCAGAAGGTGGCCAGATGCTTTTTGAGCACAAAGGTAAATTAGTTAAATGGGAACAATTTGGAAGTGGTAAGGCCATTGTTTCTAAATATGGCAAAAAAGCCTCCGAAATTGATGATAAAAAAATCTGGGAAGAAATTGCTAAAAGTTTTGCCATAGGTATCGTTAATCTTACGTCTGTTCTTGATCCAGATGTAATTGTTATAGGTGGAGGAGTTGGTAGTCATTTTGCTAAGTTTGAAACGCCTCTTAAAAAAGATATTAGATTAACCTTATCACCCCTCGTTGATGAACCAATTTTATTGCCTGCGAAGCACGCAGAAGAAGCCGTTATTTTAGGTTGTATTATCTATGCAAACCAAAACTCCCATAAATAAGTCATTGCTCTCTAAGCTTCAGGAGAGCTATCCTGAGATAAAATTCGTTTCGGGAAACGATTTTATCTGGAGTCCGAAAGATAATAGGGTCGAATATGTCAACAAGTCCTTACCAACAGATATAGGAAAATGGGCTCTTATCCACGAAGTTGCTCACGCCGACCTTAAACACATTTCTTTCGAAGATGATTTTTCCCTGTTACAGCTAGAAATTGCAGCGTGGAGGAAGGCTAGAGAAATAGCAAAAATATATGATATGGAAATAGATAGCGAACATATTGAAGATTGTTTAGATACTTATAGAGATTGGCTTCATAACAGATCGACATGCCCCAAATGCGGAGTAGTAAGCTTGCAAGGCAAAAATAATACTTATACCTGTTTTAACTGTAGAACTTCTTGGAAAGTGCCTAATTCTCAAGTTTGCAGAGTAACTCGAAGAATAATAAAAAATAGCTGAGTTTATTCTTAACTCAGCTATTTTTTTAAGCTAAATAAATTTATTCAGCTTTTTTAGTACGTCGGCTTATTCGGCCACCTTTAGCGCCAGCAGCTCTTGCAAGCTCTCTGTTAGCGAAAAAACCACCTGTGCGACCTTTTTTACCACCCTTGGCACCAATTTTTGCATAAAAATCAGAGCCGTAACGAGATTTATTCGTACTTGCAGCTGCTACGCCACCTTGTTTTGTTCCAGCCATTTCTAGCCTCCCTTAATTTCTTGCTAAATAAAAGAGCCGTTCGCTATGCTTTTAGCACAATACGAACGACCCTCTCTTTTTTTAGTAAACAAATACTATCATGCTTTAGCTAATATGTCAATAAACTTATGCAGTAAAAAATAAACCACATTCATTTTACTGAATGTGGTTTATGAGCTTTGACTAACTTTCGTGCTACACTGCGAGATTTGGCACGAAATTTTTAACGTTACTGCTTTAGTTAATTTTTAATGTTAGTCTCTGCCGTTTTGTAAATGTTGGTTTTTGTACTTATAGTTTCTTACATAAGCACTATCATTGCAAGTACTTTGTACACATTTTTTACTCAAACTATTTTTATGTTTCTCTATACATAATTTTAAATTTTTACCCTGTTAAAATGTTAATTTTATTATCCTGAAGAAATTATTGCTCAGATTAACAACGTAAAGTTTTCCACAGAAACGTGTTATTAATTTTTAGATGTAATGTAATTAAAAAATTAAATATTGTGGTGGTGCTTAATCACGTACTATGATGAACGAACATGATAAATCATTAGTAAGACTGTCTACTAAACTAAGTCCAAAAAGAAAAAGGACTTCCTGCTAGGAAGTCCTTTTTATAATTCGGCACCGTGCTATTTTCCCAAGGCTTGATGACCTAAGTATTGTAACCGCTGCTAGGCTTAACTGCTGTGTTCGGGATGGGAACAGGTGTTTCCCTAGCGCCATGGGCACCGATAACAGCTCGCCACAATGCGAGCTAATATCGGGGCCCATTCACGGTTACTTTAAATAAATGGTGCTGATAAACACTAAAAACTAGTTAGTATCTTCCTCGTACGATTAAAGCCACGCGTGACTTTCTCGTACGAGAAGCTTAAAAAGTCAATGGACCTATTAGTACGCTTCGGCTGAATACATTACTGCACTTACACCTTGCGCCTATCAACCAGATCGTCTTTCTGGGGTCTCATAGGGAAATCTAATCTTGGGATTAGTTTCGCGCTTAATATGCTTTCAGCGCTTATCTATTCCGAACTT
>CAZAXJ010000076.1:0-3392 GCA_964489075.1 uncultured Candidatus Saccharibacteria bacterium | reverse complement strand
GTCATCCTGAGAGCTCTTACCGTGCTTTTCATAACTATTCTCACGGTACCTAAGAAAAAGGCTCACGTGGCCTGTAACGAGCTTCTGACGACGTAATTTATGCCCTGTACTAACAGAAAAATTGGCAACAGCACTCCTTAAATCGTCAATATCCAAAATTATTTTTCCGAAAGATCTTGTGTACATAATAGATTTTTGATCCGAATCACGGCTCCTAGTTTGAGCCCAACCACAAAGCTCTGCGACCATTTCCCTGCCTGATTTGTTTAAAAGCTTTATCTCGGGCGATTTTAAAGTTATTTGTGATAGATCTTCGACTGTTCTGATTCCGCTCGCACGAAAAATTGGAGCAAGTTTTCTGCCAACACCCCAAACATCCTGAATCGGTATTTTTTTTAGAAAATCTTTGTTCTTTTGCTGTTCGGACCCAATAACAAACACATGTGATTCTTCTTTTTTTGCGATATAAGCAGCAGTCTTAGCAAGTGATCTCGAGGCTCCAATTCCTATACTAACCGGCATTCCTGTCCATTTATATATCAATTCTTTAAATTCAATTGCCCAATTTTGCCTATCCCTTTCCGGTAAAAAATCATCCTCAAATGTGATAAACGACTCATCTATAGAATAGACCTCTACGTCGCGTGCCGGTAAGGTACAAAATATACTTTGAAGCCTTTTTGCAAAGTGTCTATAAAGCAAGAAATTTGCTGAAAAAATTTTGGCATCGACCGACTTAAGAATTTCTCGACACTGATAATAAGGCTGGCCCATTCGAACACCAGCCTTCTTAACTTCTTCGGTTCGGGCAATAACACAGCCATCGTTATTCGATAAAACAGCCACCGGAGTATTTGCAAGATTGGGCTGCATTACTCTTTCGCATGATGCAAAAAAGTTATCACAATCAATAAGAACGACTATCATACGTATCATTGTACTGCGAATATCTAGGCCTAGGTCAGTTTACGAATGATCGAACTAACAACACCCCATACCGAAAATTCATCATCCTTAGAAATTTCAATCGGTTCAAAGTTTTTATTTGCCGGAATTAACTTTGGTGCTTTTGATTCCATTAGCTCTATTTTTTTTAATGTATATGTGCCGTTTATTACCGCAACGACAACACTACCATTTTTTGGCTCAAGTGATCGGTCTATAACAACTATATCTCCTTCAAAAATACCCATATCTTTCATTGAACTACCACCAACCTTCATAAAAAAAGTAGCTGCTGGATTCCGTACTAAAAGCTTATTTGTATCGATTGGTGAACCTTCAAGATCTTCACCGGGGCTTGGAAACCCTGCCTGCAATAAACTTTGAAGCAGTAAGGGCCTATCCTGTTTGTCCATTATTTGTTGACTCATCTTTATTAACAAAGTTGCCTTCTTTGTCTATATAAATAGTGTCGTCATGTTTAAGCTCGCCATGAGAAGCAGAGTTAGAAGCCATATCCTTTTTAGGTTCATTCGCCACTGGTGCAGTATCGTTGCTATTAGGCATGCCGAGCCTCTGTTTTATCTGATCAGCTATCGAATCTACTTCTTCTGAATCAATCATATTGCTAGAGATATTCTGAGTCTGTTTATAGCTCACACTTGGACCTGCGCTGGTAATATCAACCTTTGGTTTTGTCGTGGCAGCAACACGCGTCGCAGCAGGTTTTGATACAGGCTGCCTTACAGGGCTAGAGGTTACTTTCGGTGTTACAGCTCTTCTTTTTGCCAACCATTCATCTAAGAAAGATGAGCTTGAAGAGCCAGTACCGGCTGTACTTGGCCTCGAACCCAAACCTCCAGAACTAAACGATGATTTCGGTGGATCATCCGTTTTAAGCCTTGAAAATATTTCAGCTTCTACCTTAGCTTTTGGTTTGCCATATTTTGCTGCTGAAAGTTGCTTAAGAGCATCTATCAGTTGTTTATTGCTGTGGCCTAATATGGGTAAATCAGCCATACTAAAAGGCTGTGTAGGAACTCCACCGATCAGCATCCTTACGATAGTATTGTAATTGGGAAGCTGCTGAAGATCATCAATGTCAAAGATGGGCCTAAATTGTTTCACTAATGCTTCTGCATCCGAAGTTCCAACACGATGAGTGATAATTGTCCCAACGTTACCAAAAACAGCGTCCCTTATTTCATCGGTAAGCTGAGTAGTAAATTGATTCGCAACAATCAAATTTAATCTGTACTTTCTGGCTTCACTCAATATATCGGCGAATGAATCAGTAGAAAAATTCTGGAACTCATCAACATATAAACAAAAATCATTTCTCTGTTCTTCAGACATATTAGCCCGAGCCATAGCTGCAGCCTGAAATTTCATAACAAATATCATGCCCAATAATTTAGAATTTAGTTCGCCAGTCCTTCCTTTGCTCAGATTAACTAGAAGGATCTTTTTCTTGTTCATAACTTCTTTTAAATCAATTGAGCTTTTTGTTTGACCTATAATATTACGCATCATTTCATTACTCAAAAATGCACCGAATTTACTAACAAACCAACCTAAAACTTCGCTCTTATGATAGTCACTAGTCGAAGCCATTTCTTTATTCCAAAAATCTAAAACGGTTTGATCGGTAACATATTTTAATTTTTGTTTTGCATAGTTGTTATCGGTAAATACTTTTGGTATATCAATAAATGTCGACCCATTTGGATCGCTCATTAATGTTAATGCTGCATTACGAAACCAGTGCTCATAACGAGGTCCAATAATACCTTGGTGTTGTGGATCATACAATTTATAAAGCATATTGATTGCTTCTTGTATAAGAAAATCTTTTTGGTCGGGAGTATGAAATTCAAATAAATTAAGTCCCATAGGATAGTCCATATCAGCAGGGCAAAAATAGATTACGTCTTCTGTTCTCTCTTTAGGCACCATACCTAAAAGTCGCTCAGCAGTATCTCCATGTGGGTCTACAAATGCAAAACCTCTACCCTCCAACATGTCCTGAAGTGCCAGATTTTCGAGAAACGTAGATTTACCAGTACCAGTTTGTCCAACAACATACATATGCCGCCTTCTATCATTTTCACTTAAACGAATTGGCTTTTTTGATCCACGAAAAACGTTATATCCGAGTAGCAACCCCTCATCAAGCAAATTTCTAGGCCCATCAACTTGTTTAGATGCTTGCCTAGTAAGTTGCGTGGTAGGTATATTTGTAGAGTCCGGAAAATGAAATATTGTAGCAAGTTCTGTCGTATTCAATATCGATCTATTGTGTTCTTGGGGGAAAAACCTAAGTATATAAGCAGTAATGAAGCTATCTATATCCCTAGCTGGAACAAATTTGAAACCGTTTTTTCCCGGAGCATCGAACAATGAAAAAGTTGCTACTATATTACTTAGTATCGTTTGGGACCTTTGTGATA
>CAZAXJ010000075.1:0-3401 GCA_964489075.1 uncultured Candidatus Saccharibacteria bacterium | reverse complement strand
GTAGAAGCATTATTTGTGTGTAAGGTTGCAAAAACAAGGTGACCTGTTAGGGCCGCTTGCACACCTAGGCTAGCCGTTTCTCCATCTCGAATTTCACCAACCATTATGATGTTTGGGTCTTGACGAAGCAGAGCTCTTAAACCACTCGCGAAAGTCATTCCAGCCTGTACATTTACTTGTACCTGATTTGCGCCGAAAATTTTATACTCAACAGGGTCTTCAATAGTAGAAATATTTACATCAGGCTTATTTAATAAGCTAAGGATACTAAATAGGCTTGTTGACTTACCAGAACCAGTTGGTCCTGTTACCAGTACCATACCGTGCGGCTGTGTAATCGCGTTGTTTATTAGATTTAGTGACGTACCCCAATAACCTAATTTTTCTAAAGAAGCTGCTTGAGTAGTCTCGTTTAAAATACGCATTACAACTTTTTCGCCATCTGTTATTGGCAAAGTTGAAACACGTAAAGCATAAACAAGGCTATTAATAGCAATTTTAAAGCGTCCATCTTGTGGCGCACGTCGTTCGTCAATTTTTAAGTTAGATAGAATTTTTATGCGTGAAACAAGTGCACCGTGCACTTTTTTTGGCAACTTGTTAACTTCACGTAAAATCCCATCAATTCTGTATCGAACAGACACATAGCCTTCGCGTGGTTCAATATGTATGTCAGAAGCGCCGCTTTTGATTGCACCTTCGATAATTAGATTAACTGTTTGGGCAACGGGAGAATCTTCGGCCAGATCACTCTCATCAAAGTCTTCTTCCTTTTCTTGTTCTTCTTGCTCTGCAGAAATAACTTCTGTAATTTCACTACTAATGTTTTCTCGGTATTGGTCAAGAGCCTGTAAAATGTCAGTTCGAGTTGCGATGAAAATCTTTAAGTCAGTACCAAGCTCTTTTTGTAAAAAACTTATAGCTTGAATATCATCAGGATCTTCCATAGCAAGAAGTCTTTTGCCTTCATCGTCTATCCCAAAAACAACCACACCGTATTGCCGAGCTATTCTTTCAGGCACAAGGTGAAGTACTTCCTTTGAAATTTCCTTTGCATTTATTTCGGTAAAAGGTATGTCTATTTCTTCGGCAAATTTTTCAGTTAAATCTTTTTCAGTAAGTACACCAGCGCTAACTACCACTTCTTGAAGTGGCTTCTTCTCATTTTTTTCTTGTTCTTTTAATGAAACAAGCTGATCTGGTGTTATTTTGTTGGTTTTTTTGAGCAGTTGCTCAACCAGCGTATCCGATATGCGCATCTTGGGTATTATTATAGCGTGCTTAAAGCATAAGCGTGAATTTAATTAAAATGCTTTTTGACCCGTACCACAATTAATGCAATAACCAGGGTGGCTCATTGGTTTATTTTGGTGAGATCTACAAGAACCCTTAACGCAGTAATAAACAGAACTATAACTATCCCACGAATCTAATACAGAGTTTGCTATTACTCCACCCATATATTTTTTTGCATTTGCCTTGCATAATGCATCTTCGCCCTGATTGCAAAATCGAACGCTAATCTGGTAAGTTTGGTTCGGTCCATTGCTATCTGGTGCCCAATTATCATAATCATAAACAGTGTTTGGCCATGGTGCATCTGGCCAAGAGTCACTATTAACCTGTGATTGTAAGAATTCTTTAATCCCCGCAGGAACATCACGAGTAACATCGGGCGGAAAATCATTATACTTGGCTGAATATAGCACTAAAGCATTACCCATAGCATTTAGTTCGGCAGTTGCTCGGGTGTAGTATGTACGATCGCGGTACCTAGGTACAGCAAAGCTGTATGTAAAAGCGGCAATAATACCAATAAGGGTTATTATTACTAGGATTTCTATAAGCGTAAAACCTTCAGATTTTTTCTGTATTATCATTTGTTCAGATTGTAGCAATTTTTTAACATAAGCGGCAATTGAATTTATGTCAGCTAACTTTTATCTTCTTTGCTATACTGAGCCGTAGAATTTGTAATAATAAATACGGAGGTTAGCGACAGTAATGGCAGTTAAAAAAGATGCGAAAAATGATACCGAAAAAAAGGCAAGTAAGCCTGAAAGTTCAGGTAAGGAACAAGCGCTTGACTTAGCAGTCGATCAAATCCGAAAACAGTTTGGCCAGGGAGCTATTATGCAACTGGGTGCAGATCAAAAAATTGATGTTGATACTTTTTCAACAGGTAGCCTAAGCCTTGATATTGCTCTAGGCGGTGGAATTCCAAAAGGTAGGATAATTGAAATATATGGCCCAGAAAGCAGTGGTAAAACAACGCTTACTTTGCATGCCATAGCTGAAATCCAAAAATCAGGTGGCAGCGCAGCATTTGTTGATGCTGAACATGCACTTGATCCGGCATATGCTGAAAGAATCGGTGTTAAAATCAGCGAGCTTTTAGTTGCGCAACCTGATAATGGAGAACAAGCGCTTGAAATAGTTGAAACTCTTGTTAGGAGTAACGCAGTCGATTTAATTGTTGTTGATTCTGTTGCAGCATTAGTACCACAAGCTGAAATAGAAGGAGATATGGGCGATGCCCATATGGGTCTGCAAGCTCGATTAATGAGCCAGGCTCTTCGTAAGCTAACAGGCATTATAAATAAAAGTAAATGTACGGTTATATTTATCAATCAGCTCCGTATGAAAATTGGTATTATGTTTGGCAACCCCGAAACAACGACCGGTGGTAATGCTCTTAAGTTTTATGCAAGCGTTCGTATGGATATTCGCCGGATAGGGCAAATTAAAAGTGGCGAAGATGTGATTGGCAATAGAACCCGAGTAAAAGTTGTTAAGAATAAAATTGCTCCACCCTTTAGGGAGGCGGAGTTCGATATTATGTATAACGTTGGTATAAGTAAGCAGGGCGATGTTTTGGACTTGGGTGTGCAGCACGGAATAGTTGGTAAAGCTGGTGCATGGTTTGAATATGACGGTGCAAAAATAGGGCAGGGCCGTGAAGCCGCCAAACAGTATCTACTAGATAATCCAAAAGTTTTGCAAACAATTGATAAAAAAGTTCGTGAATTAACAGAAGCATAAAAGTGACGGCAACAAACCACGCAGCAACAGGAGCAGTTATTGCACTGGCGATCCAAAACCCACTTGCTGTTATACCTTTGGCCATTGCTTCACATTTTGTACTGGATGTTCTGCCTCACTATGGTGTTCCGTACGATAAAAGGCCGCACAACCAAACGTTTGGCCGAGTTTTAATTGTTGACGCAGTAATGCTGCCAATCACGGCAGTTATGCTAATAACGTTGGCTGGAGCCGTATGGTGGCTTGTAGTGATTGCCATGTTTTTAAGTATCAGCCCCGATTTTGTGTGGGTTTACAGATATTGGCGAGAAAGAAGGGGCGAATATATCGAGAAAAATCGCTTTACACGTTGGCACTCG
>CAZAXJ010000074.1:0-3547 GCA_964489075.1 uncultured Candidatus Saccharibacteria bacterium | reverse complement strand
GCTCGATCGTTAACAAGTTCTGTTTCTCCAATTTGGGCAATATAAATCTGGAACGGAGCAATTGAAAGTGGCCAAACAAGCCCCTTTTCATCACTAAAATGCTCGGCGATTACTCCCATAAGCCGCGAAATACCAATACCATATGAGCCCAAAACTACTAGTTTACGAGTATCCTCGTTATCAACAAAATACATGTCCAGCTGTTCAGATTTTGCTGTACCAAAACTGAAAATATTACCAACTTCGGCCGCTTTTACTTCTTCGAGTTCGTCCTTTTTTACACCAAGCTGATTCATGACCTCGTCATTCAAGACTTCTTTATTGATAGCAATTTTCTTTGCTCGGTGGAGATAAATAATATCTTCGCCAGCTTCTGTTACTGTTTGAAATTCATGGCTAAACTGCGTAAATGCACCTCCCGAGGCAAACGTTACAAAAGTGCTATCGCCAAGACCGATTCTTTCGAATATCTTCAGATACGTTTCGATAACTTTATTATAAAACTCTTGATGCTGTTCTTCTGTTTCTGAATATGAATACATATCTTTCATAACAAATTCACGACCACGCATAATCCCACTCTTAGCTCGTAACTCATTGCGAAGTTTAGTTTGAAACTGATACACATACGCAGGCAAATCTTTATAACTAGCGATATGATTTCGCATCATCAGCGTAATGGGTTCTTCGTGCGACCAGCCAAACCCAACTTCTGTCCCGTTTTTTAGTTCCGATTTAAACCAAACATCTACTTTTTTATCATCCCAACGGTTGGTTTTTTCCCAGATTTCTTTTGATTGCAACGAAGTCATTATTAGCTCTTGCCCGCCGATAGCATTCATTTCTTCGCGAACGATCTGCTTAATTTTTTCCAAAACTCTTAAGCCTAGTGGTAGATACGCATATGCTCCTGCCATTTCTTTATGAACAAAACCGGCCTTAATAAGTAATTGCGCATTTTTGGCAGTTTCATCGGAAGGTATATTTTTACTTGTTTTTGTAAAAAGTTCGCTCGATTTCATTAGCCACTATTGTAACAGATTATTTACCACTATTTTATTAGTGGACAAAGACAAAAAGTGCCAAAAAAGCTATCAGGTTTTTTAATGCATGCAGTCCGACACAAAGCCAAAGATTCCCTGTTTTCTCATATAGATATATAAGAACCAATGACATCAAAAAAACATCTATCCCGACATTCCACTGCATATGAGCAAGTGCGAATAATAGGCTTGCAACTATTGCTGCAATCCACTTTGGCCAGCTGTTCGCTAAACCTTTATATAAAAACCCCCTAAAAAATATTTCTTCTGTGACTGGCGGTATAATTACCAAGCCTATGAATGCCAAAACTAATTGCCAGCCAACTACGTTTTCATAACCTATTTCCTGAACCTGATTCTCATCAAAACTTGGTATCAAAGCAGTAACAACCACCATGGTTACAACTAGTAAAACGAAATAAAAACCATAAGAAACCAGCATTAAACCAATGCCTTTCGATGTCGGTTTAATAAACCCAAGTTCTTTAATTTTTACATTTCGGCGTTTCAAAAAAAGCCAAACAAAACCTATCATAAGAATAGAACTGACAGCCGCTAAAGCAAGTGAAACCCAAGGTGTATCTAGGTTTGATTCAACTACGTTTTTACCCAAAAATACGCCAAGAACCAAAAGAAACGCCACCAATATGTATTGTGATAACACATAAGAAGAAAAGCTAACTACAAGCGAGGCAAGTGCACCCCATTTAGGCTTTTTAATTTCTTGTGTTTGTTCTGTCACGATACCTTTATCTTAAAAGAATCGGCGCACATCAACAATCGTTATAAGAACGAAAAGTACAAGCAAGCTTGCAAAACCAATACCATGTATAAGCTCTTCTGTTCGCTGTTTTAGAGGTCGCTTCGCCGCTCTAAACGCAAGCATAACCGCCGCTCTACCGCCGTCAAGTGCAGGTATCGGCAATGCGTTCATAATCGCTAAGGTAAGGCTAATAAGCGCTATTACAAATAAGGTAAACTGATAGCCAAGGCTCGCCCCTTGCTTAAGTACAACAAATATCCCAACCGGCCCAGCAACGTTCTCACTTGCTTTAGCAGCTTCTTGCTTTGCCTCTGTGCCATGCCCAGTAGCAGCACTACCAAATGCTTTAAACAAGTTCGCAATAGCCCCAGCTAGAGCCTGTAATGTTAACTTAGTAAACTGAACACTTAGTCCTACAGCTACTATGGGGGCAGACCAAGTTGACTGCACCAGCTTGTATTCACTAGGTACTACACCAAAATATCCCTTAGGGTTATCTGTTTTTAGGCTAGCTTCTACTTCTTTTACTGTGTTAAGGGTCGTTTTGGTTGCAACTTCTTGGCCTTTACGGGCATACATTACAAGAACGGTTTTGCCAGCGTTTTCTTTTGCGGCTCGCCTTAGTTCTTCTTTAGTGTTAAGTTTTTCGCCAGCGATAGAGATAATTTTGTCACCACCTTGCAAGCCAGCTTTTGCTGCAGGCGAACCTTCATCTACATATCCTGCCAAAACATCTGCTCTAATAGTTTTGCTATCACTTTTAACCGTAAATTGATTGTCGACAACTTGTGGCATCCCTACCCAAGCAACAATCGTAAACAACACCAACGCCGCAACCAAATTAACTGCAACACCAGCTAACATTATTCGTAGTTTTGCTTTTGTACTTACCGAACCGAATGCTCCCTTTCGTTTATCGGCATCGTGTTCGCCTTTTAATCGAACAAAACCACCAAGTGGTAGTAAGTTTATCGTGTAATAGCCTTCAAAAATCCCTTTACCCATTTTCTTACCATAAAGTTTTGGTGGGAATCCTACTCCAAATTCCTCTACCTCTACACCATTTCGTTTAGCAATTAAAAAGTGTCCATATTCGTGGACTACCACAAGCAGCACAAACAATATAAGCCCTACGATTAGTAATGTCATTTAGCCTCCAAACCTTCTAGATCTAACAGCAAAATCAGCCAAAGCTTCGTCAAGATTTGTTTCATCGAAATCTGGCCACAGTGTATCTGTAAAATAAAGTTCGCTATAAGCAGCTCGCCACAACATAAAATTACTTATACGATGCTCGCCCGAAGTCCGAATAACTAAGTCGATTGGCGGTACGTCTGAACCATACAAATTCTGTTCAATTAGCTCCGGTGTAATCCTCTCGCCTCGCCCAGTTATTGCCATAGCGGCATCAGCAATTTCTTGTTGGCCGCCATAATTAAAACAAATAGCTAGTGTGCCTTTAGTGTTATTTTTAGTGGCCTGCTCTGCATCCTTAAGCGCTTTAACTAATTTTTTACTAACTTTTTCCGCACTACCAAGCCAGACGAGTTTTATATTTTTCTCTTGTAGTTCTTTTAAATCCTCAACGACCATCTTCAATGCCAAGTCCATCAAAAATCCAACTTCGGTCCTTGCACGCCTCCAGTTTTCTGTAGAAAAAATGTATGCAGATAGATAGCTAACACCCCTGTCAAAGGCAAGATCAGCATGACATTCTTTGCCTTGGTTATCGATCTGAACA
>CAZAXJ010000073.1:0-3585 GCA_964489075.1 uncultured Candidatus Saccharibacteria bacterium | reverse complement strand
CCTAAAACAATGTCTAATCTTGCTAATAAAACATGGCTACCTGACAGGGGCGAAATTATTGTTTTTAAAAAACCAAGCGACCCTGACACTCAGCTTATTAAAAGAGTTATCGGGCTACCGGGCGACAGAGTCTTGGTAACAGACGGAAAAATTACTGTCTTTAATGATGAGCACCCCCAAGGGTTTAACCCTGATACTAGCGGAGATTATTCACTACCAAATATTAAGACTCAAGGAGAAGTTAATATAAATGTTGGTAGAGATGAAATCTTCGTAACCGGAGATAACCGAAATCCTGGCGGATCATTAGATTCAAGAAACGGTGTGGGCTTGGTTCCTGCAGAAAATATTATTGGCCGACTTTGGATACGCTATTTCCCGTTAAGTGAATTCAAAGTTTTCGCTAATTCTTTATTAGTTCAACGATTCGCGTTAAATCATCATTACCTGTAAATTTTATAATCACTCTGCCACCCTTTGCAGTATGTTGGATAGTGACGGGAGATTTTAAGTACGAGTTTAATTGTTTAGAGACATCGTCTTTTACTTTAGTTGCTTTTTTTATTTGAGGCTTTTTCTCTGACGCAGCCTTTTTTGCAGCAGCTGCAAATGACTCAGATTGCCTTACGCTCCAACCATGATTTTTTATCTGCTCGTATAACACTTTTTGCTGTTTAGGTAATTTGGCTAAACTTAACAAAGCTCTTGCATGGCCTTCACTCAAAAGTTTGTTATTTAGTGCTTGTTGCATATCATCGGGCAAACTTAAAAGTCGTACAATATTAATTACGGTCGTATAGGCCTTACCCAGCCTTTTGGCAATGTCCTCATAGCTCTGGTTAAACTGATCGTGCAACCGAACAACCGACTTTGCAGTTTCAATAGGAGATAAATCTTCACGCTGAACGTTTTCAATTAAAGCAAGTTCTAATTGCTCATGCTCAGTGGCGCTCCTTACAATTGCCGGAATCGTGTTCAGACCCGCAAGTTGCGCAGCACGCCATCTTCGTTCGCCAGCAATTATTGAATAAATATTTGGTTCAGATTCTACTACTATTATTGGTTGCATGATTCCGTGTTCACGAACTGACTGAGTTAATTGTTCAAGTGCAATTTCGTCGAAGTTTTTACGTGGCTGATCTGCACGCGGCTTAACGATATCTACCGCCAGTTTATACACTCGCTCGTGTGGCTGAGCAGTTACGTTATACACGTCAACACCAACCGGAACCAGTGCATCAAAGCCTTTCCCTAATTTATTTTTTGCTGCCATTTTATATCCTGCCTATTATTTCTTTTGTTAAGTTTTTATATGCTCGGGCACCTTTTGACCATTTGTCGTAAGTCATAATTGACTCACCATGGCTTGGTGCTTCGGCCAAGCGCACATTTCTTGGAATCACAGTCTTAAAAACAAGATCACCAAATACTCTTTCAATTTCAGCGCGAACTTGTTCACTCAAAGCTGTTCTGTTGTCGTACATCGTCATAACTACGCCTAAGATACGCAATTTTTGGTTAAGCCCTTGTTGAACCCGTTGAATAGTTTGCATTAATTGGCTTAAACCCTCCATTGCATAGTATTCAGTTTGAACAGGTATAAGTACGTCATCAGCGGCAGCCAAAGCATTTACTGATAAAAGCCCCAGACTTGGTGGACAATCAACAACGACAACCTCGCTGGTCTCTTTAATTTCTTGTAGTGCACTACGAAGCTTTAACTCTCTTTCAGACATATCCGCAAGTTCAACTTCCGCTCCGGAAAGATCCGAATTTGCTGGGACAATGTCCACGTTAGGCAAATTAGTGTTATGTCGCACAATATTAATTTTCTTGTTGTCTAATAATAGTGAGTACGAACTTTGTTTAACTTTTTGTTTCTCTATCCCTAGGCCACTAGTAGCATTACCTTGGGGGTCTAAATCAATTAGTAACACTTTTTTGCTCTGTTTACCTAAATATGCGGCAATATTAATAGCAGTGGTTGTTTTCCCAACGCCGCCCTTTTGATTTAAAACCGCAATTATTCGCCCCATTTTTTGTATGATTCCCTTTAGGTACAGATTAGCATTTATACTAATAAAGGTAAATGAGCCTATCTTACATTTTTGCCTTGACACCATAAGTGAGAACCAGCAGCAAAAGTACCCGTAGAAGCGACAATCTGCACTGACGTAATTTGTGAAGAGGTATTGTAAAATCCGCCCACACCGCTATACCTATTAGAGTTGTTACCCACAGCTTCAACACCTGCAGAAGTCCAATCGACTACTTTATTTGAGCCGGAGTAATTAGTAATTTTCATATCCGCTGACATAATATTAGTACCGGTCTGCGTACCCGTAAGCTGAATCTCGCTATCAGAAGCATCTTGCCAGTCTGTGCTTGCAGCGGCAACTATTCCATAGGCATTCCATCCATATGAAGCAGCCCCCGTATTATTATTAAATCTTAGGTATGGTATTGATGCAGCACTCCTACTTACAATATCAACTCGACATTCTAAATATTCATAGTTTCCGTTTAATGAAAGGCTAATCGTACCATTTGCAGAACCAAGCGTAGTTTCTCCGGCTAATCTTAAGGTTATGCAATCTACCCAAGCACCATCTTCGTAGCAACGGTTTTTCCCTTCAGCAGAATTATAGTAGCTACCGCCGTTAACACCTGTTGGATCCCCTGCAGTGTTTTTCGTATCAAGCACTAGCAGTACTGCATTTCCATCAGCAGAAGAAGCACCAATTCTAACTAGGCCATTTGCAACACTTGTATCGATATTAAAGTACTCTGTACCACTACTGTTTTTAACAGTAAAGGCATTTGTGGCGGATAACTGTAGCTGGAGTGCACCAGTGTTATCGGCAGACAACACAGTAGTGCCATTCTTTTGAAGAGTTAATATGTTACCGCTGGCCCCTGTTTTATTTAAATGGATTGTTGAATTAGTAGACGAATCAGTTTGAGCAGAACTTGGACCAACCTGCACAAAACCACAATTAACACTGTTACGTAGACAAATTGTACCTGCTTCGTCAGGGAGATTAACTGCTCTGCTTGCACTAAGTGCAACTGTACCAAGGACACTTGAAAAGCCGTTACTCCCAGTCGAATCGTTAAGCGTAAGCGCACCCGCTGTGGGCGACCCTGTATCTGTACCCAGTACAATATTGGCAGCAAATGTTTTAAGCGCAGTGTAGGTTTGAGCTGTATTCAGCAAGCCAACGTTAGTAGACAACCTTGCATCCCCCACTGTACCACTAGAGATATTTGTGCCATTTAACGATGTAAGTGCTGCCGCATTTAGCGTAGGTAAAGCACCGCTGCCATTAAGTAAAACCAGCTGATTATTGCCGTTAAAGGTATTTCCCGCCAAAGTTACGTTTGTAGATAATCTGGCATCTGCGACTGTACCACTAGAGATATTTGTGCCATTTAACGATGTCAATGCGCTTCCATTAAGAGCTGGTAGTGCACCCGAACCATTGAGTTGGACTAGTTGGTTAATTCCGTTAAAAGTATTACCAAGTAATGTTACGTTTGTAGATAATCTGGCATCTGCGACTGTACCACTAGAGATATTTGTGC
>CAZAXJ010000072.1:0-3727 GCA_964489075.1 uncultured Candidatus Saccharibacteria bacterium | reverse complement strand
ATTAGATTTGGGATCTGCTGATATAGACTTGCCACTAATAGGCGATAGCGCTTATACTTTGTTTAAGGGAAAGGCAACGCCTGATAACCCTGGAGGCTACAAAGGACGGCTTGGTTTGTATGAAGTCTTTAATGTAACTAACGAAATACAAGATCTCATCATAAAACGTTCAACAAGTGCAGAAATCCAAGAAGTAGCACAAAAACAAGGTATGGTTACTATGCGGCAAGACGGCTATTTAAAAGCACTTGCTGGTAAAACCACATTGAATGAAGTTAACAGGGTAGCAGCATCAGACAATGCTTAAAATATGTAAAAGGGTGGAATAAAAAATGCAAGCACAACCAAGAATTGAAGTACTGTTGGAGGAAGTAGTTAAAAAGAAGGCTAGTGACCTTCATTTACAAGTTAGTTTACCCCCAATGCTTCGCGTTGATGGTGCATTAAAACCAGTTAGTGGCGCAGATGCACTAACCGAAGAATCTGTAGAAGCACTTATTTTTGCAATTTTAGATGACGATCAAAAACAAATCTTACTTAAAGACAAAGAATTTGATTTTAGCTTTGCTTTTGGTGATTTAGGCCGTTTTAGGGTTAATGCATTTCACGAAAGAGGTAATTTAGCGGCAGCACTCAGGCTTATTCCAAATGAAATTTTGACTATTGAACAACTAGGTTTGCCTCAGATAGTAAATAAATTTGCCGAGTATCCTCGTGGTTTAGTGTTAGTTACGGGACCAACAGGTTCTGGTAAGTCAACTACACTTGCTGCTTTGGTACACAAAATTAACCAAGAACGCGCAGCACATATAGTTACAATTGAAGACCCTATTGAGTTTACGCACAAAAGTGCAAAAAGTGTAATTGTACAGCGTGAGGTTCACTATGACACGTATAGTTTTAGTGCGGCACTTCGTAGTAGCTTGCGCGAAGATCCAGATGTGGTACTTATAGGTGAAATGCGTGACCTCGAAACAATAGCAGCAGCTATAACAATTGCCGAAACAGGGCATTTAGTATTTGCAACGCTCCATACAAACAGCGCAGCACAGAGTATTGATCGTATGATTGATGTATTTCCACCTCACCAACAACCGCAAATTCGTTCGCAATTAAGCAATATTTTAATGGCAATTTGTTCGCAGCGGTTAGTACCAAGTATAGGTGGTGGGCGAGTTGCAGCAGCAGAAATTATGATCGCTACTCCTGCTGTTCGCAACATTGTGCGTGAAGGTAAAAGTCATCAACTTGATGCAGTTATTCAAACTGGTGCAGAATTTGGTATGCAGAGCATGGATAAAACATTAGTTACTCTTATACATAACGGTACGATTACCTATGATGAAGCTCGTAACTATGCTGTTGATTTGGACGAGCTAGATAGGTTAATGCGAGGCTAGAATGCTTTCATTTGAATTTACAGCTCGGAATCCGGCGACCGGCCAAAAGGTAAAATCTACTGTTCAGGCCGACAACGAACGAGCGGCAGCTAGACTAATTACAGAACAAGGCTTGGCTCCGCTTGAAATTACTTCTATTGATGAAAAAAAAGGTGGTTTTTTTGGTAGAGTAAAAGCAAAAGATAAAATCTTGTATGCGCGACAGCTAAGTACTCTTATCAACGCGGGTTTGCCGTTAGTACAAAGTTTGCGTATGGTGCAAAAACAAAGCACCAACAAGCAGTTCCAATCAATTCAAAACGAAGTAATTAATGATATAGAGGGTGGTAAGAGTTTTTCTGCTGCACTCGAAGTTCACCCAAAAACATTTAGCAATATTTTCGTTAGTTTGGTAGCCGCTGGTGAATCATCCGGAACCCTTGATAAAAGCCTAGAACGCCTTGCAAATCAGCAGGAAAAGGACGCTGAAATTGCAGCTAAGGTAAAGGGCGCAATGATTTATCCGGCAGTCGTTGTTTTAGTAATGGTAGCTGTAGTTACTTTTATGTTGGTAACAGTTTTACCTCAAGTAAAAATTTTATACGACGGCTTAAATGGTGCAGAGCTTCCTTTTTTGACGAAGCTTCTTTTATTTGCATCTGGCGTAGTAACAAAATTCTGGTGGGTTTTTGTAATATTGGCAATTATCGGGGTAATTTTTGGTACAAGATGGGGTAGAACGGCTGGTGGCAAGCGATTTGTTGATAAGGTAAAAATGCGCTCCCCAGGATTTGGGCCACTATTTATGAAGGTATACATGGCACGATTTTGTCGAACAGGTGCAACTCTAGTTGCTAGTGGCGTACCACTACTGCAAATGTTAGATATCGTTAGTAAGTCTATTAACAATGTGTATGTAGAAGATTCAATTCAGGCAGCAATGATTAAAGTAAAAGGCGGTAAAAGCTTAGCAGATAGTATAGAAGGCGACCCAAACTTCTTAGAGCTTGTACCAAATATGCTACGTATTGGTGAACAAAGCGGTAGCGTAGAACAAATGCTTAGCCGTACAGCCGATTATTACGAACAAGAGGTCGATAACCAAATAAAAGCAATAAATACAATTATAGAGCCGATATTAATGATTATTTTAGGTGTGATTGCTCTAATTATTGTAGCAGCAGTACTATTGCCAATATATGGGCTCGCCGGCAAAGATTTAACAAAATAGGCTTGATTTTGTTATTAAAAGTATTATCATAAGCAGTATACAACAGTTAAGGCATAAGAAACTAAGGGAAGGGCTATATATGCTTAAAAAAGAAAATCAAAAAGGCTTCACAATTATTGAGGTCTTGATTGTACTGGCTATCGCTGGCTTAATACTACTAATTGTATTTTTGGCGGTGCCAGCTTTACAACGGAACAGTAGAAATAATGGTAGAACAAACGATACAGCAAGAGTAGGTGCTTCAGTAAATGAATGGGTTTCGAATAATAACGGAGCAACATTTACTGCAGGTACAGGTAATGCTAACTTAACATCTGTACTTAATCAAGCTGGAACAATGAGCCAGTATACATTGACTGTCGCTGGTACATGTGCAGCTACTGGTAACTTTTGTGTAGCAACTGGTGCTCAAGGAGCATTAACAGTTGATGCAGTGAGAGTTGTTACTGGTGCGCAGTGTGGGACAAGTGGTGCTACTACCGCTGCAACAGGGACAAGAAAAATGGCTCTTCAATATGTAAAAGAATCGTCTTCTGCTACTCCAACACCTGTCTGTGTAAATATATAAAGATTAAAATATATATAGTAATTGAGGGCTACTAGTTGGCTCTCAATTGCTATAAGGGTAAATGTATTAATGTTCAATATTTTTTTGTTTATTGTTGGTGTATGTCTTGGAAGTTTCGTGAATGCTCTTGTATGGAGATTACATGAACAACTAGATGGTAATGGTAACACTAAAAAACTAAGCAAAAAACAAACTGACAAGGTGTCTATTGCAAGAGGGCGCAGCATGTGTCCACACTGTAAGCATACCCTAGCTAGTAAAGATTTAATACCAGTTATAAGCTGGTGTTTGCTGCGTGGTAAATGCCGTTATTGTAAAAAACCTATCAGTATACAGTATCCTTTGGTTGAGTTATTAACAGGTGCATTGTTTGTAGTTTCTTATTTAGTGTGGCCACTAGGATTTAACGAACCATGGGCTATAGTTTCGTTTATATCATGGCTAGCTATTACTGTGGGGCTTATAGCGCTTGCTATTTATGACATTAAATACATGCTTTTACCAGATAGGATTTTATTCCCACTTTTTGGCATTGCTATTATTAGTTTA
>CAZAXJ010000071.1:0-3756 GCA_964489075.1 uncultured Candidatus Saccharibacteria bacterium | reverse complement strand
AAATTTTTTTGATTCTAGTTTTTCAACTGATTCAAGTTTTGAAGGTAGAGTTTTTGTCTCGGTATCTGTACTTGTTGCCGTTGAATCTCCTGTTCCACTAAAACTAACTTGCTGAGTGTCATACTGCAACTGAACCATCACAACTGCTCTTGGTAAAACGTTATTAGCCAAAATCCAAAGCACAACTAAAAGCGCAATTCCGCCCGCAATCAACGCAATTCTTAACCTAAATGAATCAAAATTAGGGACTTTTAACTTTTTGTCTTTCTTTTCTTTTGGAGTTTTTTCTTTCTTAGCATCTGATTCATTCGGATCATCGCCAAGCTCAATCGGTGCATCATCTTCGTCATCTTTGGCAATGGCAGCCCCAACGACTGCAACGCCCGCTAATTCCCCGATTGATTTTGATTTATCAATATCAGGTTCAGTATCGCTAGGCTCTTCGTCCTCAATCACGGATTCAATATGATCATCTGTATCTGGAGCTTTAGGAATAACTGGCTTAGACTGAAGTGTTTTTGCTGTATAAAGCCCTGCAGCACCTGCCAATGGCAGTAACCCTGCCTCGCTTGTAATTAAAACTACCTTTTTACTAAGATTTTTTGCACTTTTTTGTAAAATTTTCATGTTTACCGAACTTTGCAAAACAGTACAGCGCTTTGGTAGAACAAGAGCAACTATCTTTTCTTTTGAATTTTCTACTTTGTCGGTAATGCTGGCTATTTCGTCATCATTATCGATATAAATTACGTCTTTTTTCATACTTTCAATATTCTATTCAAACGTTCTCGTATTGAGTTTGATGGTTCTTCATATTGTAGCAAGGTATCCATTCCAACGCGAAGCAGCCCCATTGCCGTTATATACGTATGGTCATCAATAATACCGGTAGCATCACTTATGCCTATAACTTGTTCGGGTTTAATTAATTTTATCTGTGGTTTACGGGCAAATGGCAAATCACTATACCACTGTGATTTTTCAAGACTTTCAATTAACATTCCCAAACTTGCACCGCCACCGCAAAGCAGTACTGTATGCGGCAAATGATCAAGTCGTTTAAATTCCTCAAGTGCTAGTTCAACTCCGTTATTCCACACAGTAAGTGTCTTCTTCAGAGCTGCCTCAACTGGTTTGCGTCTTGGTTCTGGCGTGCGACCATTTGTAAGGCCAAGCTTAAGCGCTTCGGCTCGTTCAAAGTCTATATTTAAATCACGCTCAATCGATTTCGTATAACTACGGCCACCTATACCAAACATTTTTGTACCTTCAACGCCACCTTCGTTAACTACTGCAATATCAGTTGTTCCACCACCAACGTCAATTAAAATAGCGCTTAAATTTGCGTTTGGATCATCGCCAATTACGGAACGTGCTACCGCAAAAGGCTCAGCAGCAACTGTTAGTAAGTCTAAATCTAGTTGTTCTGCGGTTCGTTCTAGAGCACTAATATGTATTAAGGGCGCAAACGCCGTATAAAGTTGCACACTCACATCCTTGCCTTTAAAGCCAATCGGATTTGTTACACCATAACCATCAATTTCTATTGATATAAGTGCGCTATTTACTAACTTAAGATCAATTTTTTTGCCGGCAAGTTCTAAGCTGAGCTGTTTTTTTGCTTTTTCAAGTGCACGTTCTTGAATTAAAGAAAATATCCTATCTACTTCATCTAGGTCGATTTCTTTATTTGGATCTTTTCGAGTAAAACGAACTGTTGTGGTTGTGCCTTTGACAAGCTCGCCTGCAATACCAATTACGGCGCTTCGCGCACTTACTCCCGCCTGTTGTTCTGCCTGATTTAATGCTGCATCACAGTTAGCAACAACGGCTGCAATATCCGCAATGGCTCCTGCTTGCATATCAGTTAAACTTTGGTGTGCTCGGCCGACACCTAATATTTCAATGTGGTTATCATCATCGATACGTGCCACGAGTGCCTTAACAAATTCGGTACCGATATCCAAGCCAACCATAAGCCGATCGTTACCGTTCGCCTTTTCTTCTTTTCGAGCGTTAAGTTGATCCTTTATTTTGCCAAGCATATCCGTTTTATTCTACCATAATCGCCCCTGATAATAATCTTTTTAATGTTGTGTTTTTATTATAAATATTGTATAATTTTGTGTTAATGGAAGCCGGAGAAAGGCGCGAACAACTTGATCTTCGCGAGAAAATAAACAGAAATGAAGATTTGCTAAGTGAATATGCAGACTGCGCTTTGATGTTTGCGAACGTAGAGGTTGAAATCCGCGATTTTGAAGACGCAAGGCTAGTTATTAGTGACAAGATAAAATCCAGTTTTGAGAATAGTAATGTACATGTAAGATCAATCCGTAGAGTAGATTTAGGCCTTAGCTATGACCGTGCCGAACAGTTTTTCAAAATAAACAGGGCTGCCCTACATTTTGACAATAAATATGTAGTTGAATTTGCGCAGAGCCCAAAGCTTTCTATAGAAAAACTTTACTATTATCAGGTGCTAAATCCTGATAAAAAAGTTGCAAGTAAGTCCGATAATAGTTCATGCCTTCCAGAAGAATATGTTCATGAAATTCTTGATGATTGTGGTTTAATAATCCCCTCACAACCCGAAAGAGCTGAGTGGAGTTCGATTGAACAGATATTATTACTTACAAGAAATTGGGAAAGCAGAGCTACGCACACAGTAGCAGTAGAACCATACCCCAACAAACAGCTTATTATCAGTGATCATGTTGTTAGCAATAACCCAGAATTTGATCAAGAATTCGGATTATTAGACAGCGCTTTAATCAGAGAATTAAGCGCCGGTATCGAAGAAACACAAAACTTCGAAGAAACACCTAAAAGTTGCTTAAAGTTTATTGTTAGAAGTGACGCTTTGGCAGATAAGCCTACCTTTAAAAGAGTTGAACGAGTACCAGTTAAGTATGAGCCACCATTTGGTGGAATGCCCCCCACACAAAGAACCGAATTTATTGAGGAAGCTCAGCTCTTAAATCCGAATGCAGGCATAATTGATTCTATCTTTTATTCGCTCGACGAGGCCTACAACAATCAGTTCAAGCTTACGTAACGATTCCGCCGCCAACCACGTAGTCTTCATCATAAATAACTGCCGATTGGCCGGCTGTTACTGCTTTTATCGGATCATTTAGTTCTATTTTTTCTAAAGATTCGTCAGTAAATGAGCAATCAATTAGTGGAGCCCTGTAGCGAGTTCGAATTTGATAAGTTTTACCAACTTCCGGTCTTTGATTTATCCAATGATTCGAAGTAATTTTTAGTTTTTTATGCCATAAGCGTTCATCATCTATTTGGGTTGTCACATACACTTCGTTTTTCTTCATATCTTTACCAACAACGTAATAGGGTAAACCACCGCCAACATTTAATCCGTGTCTTTGGCCAATCGTATAAAAAATTGCCCCGTCATGCTTACCAATTTCTATGCCGTTTTGGTCAATAATGGCACCTTCTTCGGTTTCAACGTAGTTTTGTAAAAATTCCTTTATTCCTACCTTACCTACAAAACAAATTCCCATACTTTCTTTTTTATTTGCAGTAATTAGCCCTTGTTTCTCCGCTAACTCTCTAACTTCTGGCTTTTTTAAGTTACCTAATGGAAATAAAGTTTGGAGCAGAGCTTTTTCGGTAACTCTATATAAAAAATAGCTCTGATCTTTATTTGCATCTTTGCCCGCAAATAATTTTCCGTCTTTCACACGCGAATAATGACCTGTCGCTACAAAATCTGCACCATTTTCGATTGCA
>CAZAXJ010000070.1:0-3866 GCA_964489075.1 uncultured Candidatus Saccharibacteria bacterium | reverse complement strand
AATAGAGTAAGGAGTTTGGTCAGGGTGAGAAGACTTGAACTTCCGATCTCCAGACCCCCAGCCTGGCGCTTTACCAACTAAGCTACACCCTGTTAAGCCACCAAACAAAAAGAACCCCGAAGGGTTGGTTGCCTCTCTATTTGGATACCTGCTTGGTAGCCAGGTGGGCTCCCTCATACCTGCTCCACGGAGCAAGAGAATGTTGGGCTCCCGCAAAGATAATATTCAGATATCATTGCTAGAGTAGCAACCACCTATATTATAGCCTAAATCGTAAACTGTATGCCAAGTAAGGTTTCACCCAAAAAAACATAGGCAGTACCCAAAACCGTTCCAAAAACACCAATCAAAACTAGGGCAAGGAGTAAAAATATTCCATAGGGCTCAATCTGATCCATAAATCTCTGGACAGGTTCTGGTGCAAACGCATATAAAACCCTAGATCCATCAAGTGGCGGTATAGGGATCATGTTAAACAAGAAAAAACCTATATTAATAAGAGTGAAGTATTCCCACCATGTAACCCAATAATAACTATCGATTTGGGTAAATCGATACACTAAACCACCTACTACTGCTAATAGTAAGTTTGTTAGTGGGCCCACTATACCTACCAACGCCATACCAAATTCGTCATATTTTAGCCTGTGTCTTAAAACAGGTACCGGCTTTGCTCCGCCAAAAATTGGCCCGCCCATAACAGCTAATATAACAGGCAAGGCTACAGTCATGATCGGGTCTATATGAGGTATGGGGTTTAAGGTAATCCTGCCGGCAAGCTCAGCCGTATTGTCGCCAAGCTTTTTTGCAACGACCGCATGCATTATCTCGTGCAAAATAGCCGAGATAGCAATAACGCCCAAAGTAACAATTATTATATATGCCATTATTGGTTGATTCTACTTGAAGAAGTATAACAAAAAATAGCTTAACCCTATCATTGACAATTTACTGTCTAATCTGTAAAATATGTTCCTAGTGTCTTTATAAAGGAAGTACTTATGCACAAATGTGATATCACTGGCAAGGGAAAGCAATTTGGTAACAATATTAGCTTTTCACAGCGCCATACTAAAAAAGTCTGGAAGCCAAATCTTCAAGCGAAGACTGTTATTGTTGATGGTAAAAAAGTTAAGCTCCGAGTAAGTGCCTCAGCGATTAGAACACTCAAAAAGAAGGGTTTAGTAGCCTAAAAAACTCTCCTGATGGAGAGTTTTTTATTTAGACTTACTGTCTGTTTAGGACAATAACTTCCGTTTTATCTTGGAGGTCAGCTTTCTTTAGCTTTAAATTATCGACTGGTTTTGTATCCGCCGCACCAACTTCGTGTAAAAATTTATCTAACTCTGCTTGCGGAACTTCGTAAGATATCTTACTGTCAGCAAAATGTGTTGGGACAACTAATTTAGGCTCTATTTTCTTAATAACCTGAACAGCTCCTGTCGAATCAATAGTAAAACCATTGCCCCCTATCGGTACAAATAAAACATCAATCAGACCAAGTGCCTCAAGTTGCTCATCAGTCAAACTAGGGTTAATGTGCCCCAATACTCCGAAGGTTAGATCACCTATTATTAAGCTGTAAATTATTGCATTTTTTCCATCAGAATCAACATGTTTTTGTGCAGCAATCCCTTGAACAGAAACCTCAGAAATTTCGTATTCACCAGGGTTATCAATAGTAAATTTGGCTCCGGTGGGTTTGTGTTCATGTTGAGTAAACACGGCTATGTCATCTGCTTGAGTTACTGATTTAAGTCCAACATCTTCAAGATTGTCATCAATAACTATACTTACTTTCTTATTTGTAATCCGAACACAGTTAGCACCGTAATACGTGATTTCCATAAATTTAAAAACCCCTCTAGCTTAATATTCTATCTTTGTCGACTATAATAATTTTCTTTGCCAACAATAGGTTCGCATAAAATCTATCATTTACCTGACGCCGATAATTAAACTCATCGCTCGAAAAAACTGAATATCGAAGTTCCTTTTTCTCGGCCTTTTCTAAATCCGAAACTAAATGATCTACTTGATTTTGATTAACATCTCCAACTATAGCGATATCGACTCCAGTTATATCATCTCTGGTAAATTGACCAGTGTAAACTAAAACTGAAATGTTACCTGCTTTTTGAAGCTCACTAGCAAAAGGATCATTTGTAGTAATCTGTTCGGGCTGAGCAGCAACCTCTTCAGTCTGTTCTTCAACTTTCTGCTTGGATCCCTTTTTCGTAGTCTTAAATTTTTTCCCACCAAACATACTTGCCATTGCTTGATAATGTTCAAAGTTTTGATTTACTTCGTAATAAAGTTTGTTGTTCGTATTGTCTGAAGTGATGATTCCGATATTCAGCATATTAGCTAACTCTCGACGAACTGAGTTAATTTGCTCATCGATCTTGCGCGTTATTTCTCGAACATAAAAAGATCGATTGGGGTTCTCATAAAAGAGCTGTAGGAGCTTCACACGAGTCTTTGAGCCAAACAATTGTTCGATCATGTCACTTATTGTATCAGTAACTTTATTAGTTGTGCACCTTTTTTATCGTGGGCGTTTTGCAGCTACTATTGCAGCTTTATTTTCTAGTTCATTTTCTAGTGGCAGTAACTCCTTATAGTTACCAGCCACATCCATTGCACATCTTAAAAGATGATCAGTAAAATGAGGACTTTTTGCAAGAACTGGGCCGTGCATATATGTACCGAAAACATTTTTTTGATAAGCACCTTCGGAATTGTCCGTACCGTTATTCCCTTGGCCGTATTTTACGACACCAAATTCTTTCACATTAGCACCTAAGCTGGTACGCCCACTATGATTTTCATATCCAACCAAATCGCCCCATTTTGTTCTACAAACTATATTGCCTATTATCCTGTCATCGCCCGCAACAGTAGATATATCCAAAACTGCTATGCCTTTTATTACATTTGACTCTGAGGTTTTAAAAAAATGGCCAAACATCTGATACATACCGCAAACCATAAACATCGGAACATCGTTATCGACTAGTTTCTTTATTGACATAGCTTTTTTTTGTAAATCTTCTGCGATGATACTTTGACCAGCGTCTTGGCCACCACCGCCAATAACAAGATGTGTGTCTGTTGGAATTTTTTGGCCAATACCGATTTGACTCACTTTTAGAGGTACGCCTCTCCACTGTAACCTTTTTTTAAGAACAAGAACATTGCCATTATCCCCATATATATTCATTTCTTTCGAATAAAGATGGACTATATTTAACTGTTTCATACTTGCTCCACTTCTGTGTATTCGGCTAAATATTTTCTTAAAGCAAGCATGGCTGTATAAGTTGTGTAAATTATTGCCTGATTACCAGGCGCAACGGCTTTAACAAGATTCTTTAGCGAATCTTTAAGATCAGTATTTATCGAACTTGTAGCAATATCGTCGTATTTAAGCCTAAGTGCTATATCATAAGCACGAACTCCTGTTGTAACAACCTCGCCATGAAGCTTATCTTCGAAGTTAACATCCCAAAGCCAAGATACATCTCTCCCGTCAGCATAGTCATCGTTAATTGCAATCATGGTAGTGCTTACTTTCTCTTGCGCCCCAGATATTAAAGAATGTCTAAATCCTCCTGGATTTTTTACTAACTGTAAAATTATTGTTCGGTTATTTATCACAAATTTTTCACCACGACCAAACGCAGGTTTAACTTCAGACAAAACCAAAGCTGAGCTTTGAATGTTTTCATCAAGCGCAACAACAGTGGCAAGCACTGCAGCAGCGTTCTGAGCATTATGTGCACCACTGCTATTAAGAACAATTGATAAATGATGATTCTCAACCAAGTAGTTTGCTTGGCTTCCTTGTATTGATGTTAGTTCTA
>CAZAXJ010000069.1:0-3946 GCA_964489075.1 uncultured Candidatus Saccharibacteria bacterium | reverse complement strand
TATACTAAGCGCGATATGCAAAAGTCAGTTTTGATACTAGGGCGCCAACCTGCAATAGGAATAGCAGAGCTAGAAAGCCTTTTTGGGGCTAGTACAATTGAAAAGATAAGCGACAATGTCGTACTGCTCGATATTGACCCTACAGAAGTTATTTTCTTTAACAGATTAGGCTCATCACTGAAACTAGCTAAATTTTTAACTGAACTACAGACAAGTTCGTGGAAAGAAATCGAAAGCTATCTAAAAAAAGTCGTACCTACACATATAAAACATATTAAAAGCGGTAAGTTTACACTAGGCTTAAGCGCCTATGGTTTAAAAGTTGGCGTGGCTGATATAAACAAAACTGGTTTACAACTAAAGAAAATAATAAAAGCAGACAGGCCTGTAAGGCTTGTACCTAACAAAACTCCTGCTCTAAATAGTGCTCAGATACTACATAATAAATTAACTAGCGAAAGAGCTTGGGAACTACTTTTTATTAAACACGGCAATAAAACTATTTTGGCGCAAACACTAGTAGAGCAAGATATTGAAGCCTATACTGCTCGCGATCAAGCAAGGCCAAAAAGAGACGCAAAAATCGGAATGCTACCACCAAAATTAGCGCAAACGATCATTAATCTAGCAAGTGGTAAGCTTGTTGATTCGCCCAAGCCGAGTTCGTTAACTATTTTAGATCCGTTTTGCGGGACAGGTGTAATTTTACAAGAAGCTCTGCTTATTGGTTACTCGGCATATGGTACCGACATTGACCCAAGAATGGTTGAATATTCAAAGGCTAATTTAAGCTGGCTAAAAACCAATTGGAACAAACCTAATGCTAAAGTCGATATAGAAATAGCCGACGGCACTAATTATTCATGGCAAAAACCTTTTGATTTAGTGGCCACCGAAACATATTTAGGTTCACCAATATCGCAAATGCCGGATAAAACAAAGCTCGTTAAATTACTTGATGAGACTGATAATCTGCACAAAAAAATGCTCCAAAATTTTCATAGCCAGCTTGAGTCCAAAACTAGACTTTGTTTAGCAGTACCTGCCTGGCGAACAAAAAACGGATGGGTGCACCTCCCCACCCTTGACCAAATTGAAAAAATCGGATATACTCGAGTGGTTTTTGAGCACATAAAAAACGACGATCTCATCTACGCACGCGATGATCAGTTTGTCGGAAGAGAGCTCATCGTATTAGAAAATAATTAACTCGGAGAGATCTCAGAAATGTCAAAAGTTAAAGCAGGCGGCAGTAGTAAAAACGTCCACGACAGCCCTGGCCAGAGGTTAGGTGTAAAGCGCTTTGGTGGGCAAACTGTTCGTACTGGCGAAGTTTTGGTTCGCCAAGTTGGCGAAACTAAAATTGCTGGCGCTGGAACATTCATGAGCCGTAACTTTACTATTCACGCAGCTAAAAACGGTATTGTTGCCTTTAAAACCCGCTCGGTACGCCGCTACACAGGAAAAACAGTTAATCGCACTGAAGTTGTAGTCGAATAAATTAAACTTTTTGACTTAAAAAAGCTCCCTTCTCTGGGAGTTTTTTTCAATCTACTTTTAAGTGATGTTTTATACGTTCTACTACGTCTGCAATCACAACCTGTGACTTTACAAGATATTCGTCCACACCAAGCTGTTCTGCCCGATCTTTATCAGTATCTTGACTAAGTGCGGTAAGCATAATAATCCGCATTCCGGCTGTTTCTGGCGTATTGCGCAATATATCAAGCACATCAAAGCCACTTACCTTAGGCATCATCGCGTCAAGAAGAATCAGATCAGGTTTATATTCAATCGCTGCTGCTAGTGCGTCTTCCCCGTTCGGCACACGCCGTACATTAAAACCCTCAGCCTCTAGTCGTGTTAAATACACACTTGCTAAGCCCTCGTCATCTTCTACCAGTAATATTTTTTTATTTACTTCATTCATATGCTTATCTTAAGGCATTCCTAACACGAGCACAAGTTTACTACTTAAGAAGTTCCAGTGCCTTATTAAGCTGAGTATCATTATTTGCTTTTGCATCCGCTTCGCTAAGTTCGACCTTATATGTAGGTTCAATACCTTCTTTATCTATATTCTTACCAGCTGGTGTAAACCAGCGCGCAATTGTAACTTTTAAGACACTGCCGCTAGAAAAAGTACTAAATTCTTGTACGCTACCTTTGCCAAACGAAGTTACTCCAACAATTTCTGCAGCTTTATTATCTTTTAGTGCACCTGCGGTAATTTCAGAAGCGCTTGCGCTACCCTCATTAATAAGCACGACTGTCGGCATTCCAGCTAAAATACCGTCTTCTGGCGCTTTAAACGTCTGAATAACTTTACCGTCGCGTTTTTCTTGCAAAACCGTTTGGCCGTCTTTAAGCCAGATACTTGAAACGTCTACCGCACCGTTTAAAAAACCACCTGGGTTGCCACGCATATCGAGTACAATCCCTTTTACACCTTTAGCCTTAAAATCTTGCGCCGCTTTTTCAACAAGCTCTGTAGTATCTTCTGCAAATCGGGTAATCCGTATGTAGCCTATATTGCTATTCAGTGTTTTCGTTTCAACACTGGGGATTGTTATCACTTCTCGTGTTATTGTCAAATCCATTGGGGTTTGGCCTCTTACGATTCCGAGCTTAACACTTGTGCCTGCTTCGCCCCTAATCCGTTTTACGGCCTCATCTACACTTAAGCCAGTAATTTCTTGGCCATCGATAGTAACAATAATATCCTTTGATTTAAGCCCCGCTTTTTCGGCTGGAAAACCTGCAATTGGCGAAACAACCACAATATCGTTACCTTGCTTACCAAGTTCTGCACCTATACCGCTAAACGAACCATTAAGCTGCTCGTTAAAAGATTTGGCAGCTTCAGCATCAAGATAAGTAGTATATGGATCGCCAGCAGCATTTACCAAACCCTGCTTCATACCTGTCATCAGCTTGTCTATATCAAGCTTGCCATCATATTTATGCCTTAATGCGTCATAAACTTCTTCTACTGAAGAATAATCCAAATTATCTGGCAAGTTTGCGTTTGAACTTACAGGTTTATGAAGGCTTATAGTCCATGAACCGTGGCCGAACTGATAACCAATGCCAAACACTGCGAACACCCCGACTATAATGAAAAATCCTACTAAAAAGGATTTTACAATTGAGCTTTTTTGATGTTTTTTACCACCTCGAAAAGGTTTTTTCATACCAAATTAGTGTACCATAATTTAGCTTAAAATTAGCTGAGGTCTATTTAGAAATATAGATACATGCTAGGGTCGCTAGCACTCATAACACGCTGCGAATAGCGACCTTGTAAAGCCGGAACCGCGTTATATTCACTTACCCTGATGGTTCCGTTTGAATATACTTCTTCAACATATGCCACATGGCCTTCCCAGCCACCCCATACGGCAACGGCACCAACCCTTGGCGTACTACCACGCTTGCCAATCGGTGTGCGCCACATCCAATCTGCAGCATTACCGTAGTTTTTGGGAGATTCATGGCCTGTAGCATAGAGTTTCCATGCTACATATGAAACACATTGTCGGTAACAATAGCCCCATGGGTCAATATCATCGCCATAGCCGCAAGAACCCCAATGAGTCCAGTTACCCTCGCGATAGCTAGCCCACGGATATGCACCGGTTCCTACGTTTGTGATAACGCGGCTTCTAGAAACAATCTCTGCCAAAAGCGCCGCCTGCTGTTTCTGCAAATCCTGAGACACTGCCCTGAATTTGGCTTCCTCGCCTTGGGTTTGATCTAACAGTGTTTGACGTTCTGAACGAGCATTAGCGGCAGTTTGTTTTGCCGCTTCTTGTTGCGCTAATAATTCTTTTTGTTCGGCTTGCTGCTTTTGAATTTGCTGCTTTAAGGCAATTACTTTTTCTGTTGATTCTTGAATGCTAGCCTTTAACCGTTCTAAGTAGGTCTGGCCATTAATAAACTGGCT
>CAZAXJ010000068.1:0-3947 GCA_964489075.1 uncultured Candidatus Saccharibacteria bacterium | reverse complement strand
TAAGTTTATCCATGGATCACACATTCTTGTCGGTAGTCGTAAAGCGTCAGTTATATGCTCTGTTAGGCCGGGCATATTGGCTCCACCGCCCATAGTAATAACTTGGCTGATCTTTTCTTTTGAAGAACCTCTATCTTCATAATATCGTATCATCTTCCTCACTTCTTTTACGAGCGAAGAAAGTATTGGATCAAGTGCGTCTTGGATATCTTTTTGTTTTTTGCTGACAGCTAATCCGTATTTTGTCTTTACCGTATGAGCAACTTGGTGGCTTACATCTAGTTTTTTTGCTATGAGCTCTGTAAACGTATCGCCACCGCCGGCAACAGTTCCAGTTACAACCAACTGCTTATCAAATATCGTAATATCTACAGAAACCGAACCGAAATCAATAAGTATGGTTGGTATGTCGTTGTGCTCAGCATTTGCAACAAGTCTGCCCGAAGCACTAATAGTTGTTTCGATAACACTTACTTCAAGGCCGAGCATGTCGGTAAATGTTATATATGAGTCAATAATTTTTTTCGGCGCAGCAACTACCAATAATTCGGTGTTTTCTTTAGTTTTTTCAGTTATATGGTAGTCAATATAGAGCTCATCAATCGGAACTGGTATATATTGGCTGGCTTGCATTTGTACAGCGGCTTTTAGGTCGGCACTGTTCATATTAGGTAGAGTCATTATACGGGTGTACGTTCGTGCAACCGGTACAGTTATTGCTGCACGACGAGTATTTATTTCGCCTACAAGTCCTGCCTCAAAAAGTTCTTTTGTAGCTTTTGCCATAAGCTCAGGGTCTTCTATTACACCATCTTTTGTTGCTTTACTGTCGTAATTAGTTACGCCGTAACCCACAATTTGCCTGCTACCATTATGTTCTGCGATTTGCATTACCTTTATGCTGCTAGACCCAATATCTAGCCCAAAAAGAGGTTTGTCTTTGTAGAAACGGTCGCTCATTTATTTAAAATTCGCAAAATACTGTTATTTTTTAGCATAAGCACTTTCATATAAAACTATAGCATAAAAACAGTTACAGAACAGGGACATTATCGGCAGGACAAGTGTTTGACCATGGACTTGCAGCTATTGCCCATTTTGCTCTCAAGTACTCCTCAATCGCGAAAATTTGCTGGCAAGTTAGCTGGGTGTTATAAACTGCAATTTCAGCGTAATCTCCATTTAACCAATCTTGCCCACTTCCAGCACCGCTGCCGTTTCTTCTTCCGCCAATCCATAGTTGATCAATATTAAAAGTGTAGCTTGTAGGAGAAACAGTAAAGTTAGCGGTTGCTTGATCCGTACCATTTTCTCTAACAGTTGCTGTAACGCTGTTATTACTTTGTTTATTAAAATTTGCTGATATAACTACGGGAGTATTAGCGCAAATAAAAGCACCAGCACATGTAAATGAGGTACCATGTGAGCTGGTCGTATCATACTGATTGGCAAAACCACTCGAAGTTCCATTACGTCGTAATGCCTGTATTGCATAGGCTGTAGTCGAATCTGTAGTTTGCCCACTATTCATGCCAGAAACAACACGTCCGTTTGTACTCGAAGTTGAGAAATTTGGTTTTAACACACCAATAACTGTAAATTCATTACTAGTAACTGCTGATGTGAGTGTAGAAAGCATATTACCATTGTTGAATCTAACTATTGGAAGAGAATTTATTTGATTATCAACTTTAGTTGGCACGTTTCCGTGAGTAGAAAGTGCTTCGATTCCGTTATTTCTTGCGTCTGTCCATTTTGCTACACTATCACCGTTATTTGCTTGTGCTGTACCTGAGGTTGAGTATGTTATATTAAGGGTCATTCCATTTTTAAGTGGTTTACGAACTCCACTGCCAGAAACATACTCAGCAGTTAGGCCCATGTTGCTTCCACTTGTCCAGTTTGCATTATTTACTATTTCTTGAGCTATTGATGTGACATCAATAGATCGAGTATTACCAGGAGGAAAACTACTACTTGTGTCATCTACAGATGCTGAAGTTCTAAGCCCTGAAGTATTATATTTTGTTCTTAGTTGACTAGAAGCACCAGATGTAAATAGGGTTGGACTTGGGTTAGTGGTGGTACGATAAAATCCCCAATATCTGTGTGTCACAGACCCACTAGTACCTGCAGGTGATGCTCCGGTCATGCCTAGAGTTGCAGACACAATCGTGGCATTTTTTGGAATTGCCAAGTTTTGGAATATCATGCCCACATATTGTCTCCGTGTTGAACCAGAGCTACATATTGACGATGAAAATTCAGAAGAATCGCAATAAGAAGTTTCTAAATCTGTACTTTGCCATGAATTTGTAGATTGCGAACCATCTGTGGCTAGTTCCTCCATAGTATCGCGAGTAGAGTTGCTTGCACTTCCAAAGCTTGTCGTTGGTGTAGGCGAAAGGCTAGTTGTCGAGGCCGTATTTTTAATAAGTGATGAGCTTTTACTTGAGTCTAGCCATAACAAAAGATTGGCAAAATCACTTGGTTGTTTAGAAATCGCATAAGTCCGAACAATTTCTGCTCTAACATCAAACACGTATTTCGCTGTCGTTGAAATTTCAGGTATGTATAAGTTACCAGTAGATTTAAGGGATTTTTCTAACCCATCAGATGATGTACTAAGTACGTCTACTTTAAATGTAACTCTGTATCTACCATTATTTAAAATTGTAGTTTCTGCTGTACCACTGTAATTGTTGTTTGCATTGAATTGTTCTTGCGCGTAATCGACGCCAGATTTTGCAGAAACACGAACCATCTGTATGTATGCTTGCTTATAACTTAAATTCAAAACATTATTGGCTTGAACCAGCGCCGCAAAAGCTACTAATGACATAATAACAATCATAAAAATAACAGTAGGCATAATAAAACCTTGCTGTTTTTTAATCATTGGTTTAACTTTCTCATGGTTATACTACTTGTTGCGTATATATCTTCGGCGTAAGCACGTGTCTTAAGTGTTATATCAATTTTTACCTTATCGGCAGTTGTAGGGTCAGTGATAACAGTGTTAGATGAATTGTAGTAAGTAATACCAAAGCTCGACAATTGATTTGATAATAAAATATCCTTTTGACATGTTGGAGTAACATTTGCAGCTGGACAGGTTTGCTTTAAATATACTGTTCCGCAAGTATTTGTAGTTGATGGAGGGCTCAATATCCGTCTATAAAGATTAGTGCCACTTACAAAGTAGATAATATTATTAAAGGCTAATGGGTTTTCTTGCATTGTTTCTAACGATACACCAGGTGTACAACCGAGCTGGTTAATATAAACTGCTTGCCTATTTGGGTCGCGGTGGTTAGCAGTTGCTGCAGGTGCTAAAAGAATTAAAGTTTTTGGATTACTGTTATATGTCCAGCCTCCACCTGGTGCGTAATTATCTGTCAAACTCGAGTATTTTGTAGTACCAAAATCACTTGAAAAAGATAAATCATCCTGTAAGCCAAACAAAATAGTTTGAGCATCTGATTGTAAATTAATTTTTGCACCTTGCTGTATAAGTTGACCGTATAAGTTGAATAAAAAACTTAGAACAATCACAATTGTTATCATAACTACAGGTGATATGACCAGTATTTCAACAAGTGTAAAACCACGCTGCCTGCTCATCGACCTAGACCATCTCTCTGTATAAAGTCAGCATATTCAATTTTTTTAGGATTATCTGTACTGCCATATTCAACTCTGACAACCACTTGCTTGAGTGTCTGTGAAGGATAAGTGCTTACATAAACTTTTGCACTCTTGGTTCCTGGCAAAGTGTTTGGCAAGCTAGAAGTAAAATTTTCAACTTCGACCAGTGTATTAAACGGATTCGTTACAGGAATATTGGTAAAAACTTTATTTTCGTAGTCTTGCAACTTGGCAAAGGCTATTGAGTTCGCAGTTTGAACATCACTACCAACCTTAAATAATGACTGAATGGTTGTAAA
>CAZAXJ010000067.1:0-3951 GCA_964489075.1 uncultured Candidatus Saccharibacteria bacterium | reverse complement strand
ACTGCTACAAGCCCGTGGCAAATCATAGAATATGAAGATGAAGCGAAGTACAAACAAGATATCTTAACCGAAACTTTTATGCGAGAAAAAATTGAGGTTGATTGGCAGAAATTTTATCAAGACAAACAAGAGTATGGATACCGCAACAAAATGGAATACAATTTTTGGTTTGATAATGATACTCGGGAAGTTTCGTTGGCCTTGCATAAGCGGGGAACTCATCAAAAAATTGCTGTTACAGGGAGCCTCCTTGCAAGCGAGGCTATAAATAAGGTAGGCAAAGACCTGATTGCCTATATTAACGAAAATAGCATTGAAGCACGATCGTTAAAAAGTGTTATTATTCGGAGTGATTCTAAAAACACGGTCGGACTCAGTTTATTTGTTAACGATAAAACTATTGCCGAAAATTTTAAAAAATTTCGCACTGATAACTGTATATTTGAGATTCTTTACAGCAACCCAAAAAGCCCGGCGTCTGTGGCTACAGAAACATTATTATCAACTGGCAAAAATTTGTCTGACGTTTTACTTGGCAAGCAGTTCAAGTATTCTACAAGATCTTTTTTTCAGGTAAATACCGCTGTGTACGAAATAGTACTGCAAAAAATAAACGAAGTTGTGCAGGCTAATAAATGTAACAACATTATAGATATGTATAGCGGAGTAGGGAGCATCGGCCTCAGTGTTGTCGGCGATAAAAATCTAACAATGATTGAGGTAAGTGAAGCATCAACAAAGCAGGCAGAGCTTAATATACAAAATCGAACCAACTGTAAGGTTATAACGACAATGTCTGAAAATGCCTTGGATTTTATATCTGGCAATGAAGTTATTATTTTAGATCCGCCTCGTGCTGGGCTGCATAGTGATGTAACAGATAAGCTTGTTAAAGCAAGGCCACAAACAATTATTTATTTGTCTTGCAACCCCAGCACACAAGCACGAGATGTCAGGCAGTTGGTGGAAGGCAGCTATAAAATTTCTTACGCACAAGGCTTTAATTTTTTCCCGCGCACACCACACATAGAAAGTTTGTTGGTTTTGGATAGAGTAGAATAGATAAAGACATGACACGCAAAGAGAATTTTTTTTGGGGAGCGAGTACTGCTGCACATCAAGTTGAAGGTGGTACAGAAAATCAATGGTCTGTATGGGAGCTTGCGCACGCGGCAAACCTTGCCAAGACTGCAGAAAGTCGACTCGGTTGGTTACCTAATTGGAACGAAATTTCTGGGCAAGCAACTGACCCGCACAACTATGTATCTGGTAAGGGTGTTGATCATTACAACAGATATGAAGAAGATTTTGACCTATTAAAAAGAATAAACTTAAATGCACTTCGGTTTACTATTGAGTGGTCTCGAATCGAACCAGAAGAAGGAAAGTTTGACGTAGCTGCGATTGACCACTATAGAAGATATATTCGTGAACTTAAAAAAAGGGAAATAGAACCTTTTTTAAATATTTGGCATTGGGCAGAGCCGATTTGGTTTGCAGAAAAAGGCGGCTTTGCCAAAAGAGCTAATATCAAGTTTTTTGAGAAATTCGTTGAGGTTGTTGCAACTGAACTTTTAACCGACGTTAATTACGTAATTACTATTAATGAGGCAAATAGCTTTATGACTTTTACCTACATAATTCCGCAGTGGCCACCGGCTCAAAAGAACTACTTAAAAGCAATTAGTAGTTATTGGAACCTTTCGGTTGCCCACAAACGCGCCTACAAAATTTTAAAAAAATCTAAGCCATCAATAAAAGTTGGCATAGCGCACCAATCTACTGACAACCGGCCACAAAATACGAATAATTATTTGGAAAAATTCGTAGCTTACGCTGCAAACTATGGTTGGCAATACTGGTTTTATAACAGGGTAAAAAATTATCAGGATTTTATAGGATTTAATTTTTATTTTACGAATTATTATAAAAACGTAACTATAAGCAACCCAAAAAACCCCATAAATGATATGGGTTGGTATATGGAACCCAGCTCAATTTACAATGTAATTATGGATTTAAACCAAAGATATAAAAAACCAATTTTTATTACCGAAAATGGCGTGCCAGATGCTCAAGATAAATTTAGGAAATGGTGGTTACAAGAAACAATGATGGCTATGGATAAAGCAGTAGCTGATGGTGCCGATTTACAAGGGTATTTTCACTGGAGTTTACTAGATAATTTTGAATGGGCGTATGGGTGGTGGCCAAAATTCGGACTAATTGAAGTTGACCGCAAAAACGGTATGAAGCGAAATATTCGCCCGAGTGCAAAATGGTGGGCCGAGGAGCTCAAAAAGCGTGGCTGATCCTAACATAGTTGTTATTGGTGGTGGAACAGGAAGCTTTACATTATTGTCGGGGCTAAAGAAATATACCACTAATTTGACTGCGATTGTTAACATGGCTGATAATGGCGGATCGACTGGTGTTTTGCGCGATGAACTGGGAGTACTGCCGCCGGGAGATGTCAGGCAGTGTCTAGTTGCCCTTAGCGATTCGCCAAACTTGCGAGAACTTTTTAATTATCGGTTCAGCGAAGGAACTTTTGAAGGTCATGCCTTTGGGAATATTTTTCTTACGGCGCTAGAGCAAATTACCGGCAGTTTTGCAGAAGCTATTGATGTTGCGGATGAAGTTCTTAAAGTGCGAGGTAGGGTGGTTCCGGTAACACTTGATAATGTTCATCTAATAATGAAAAAACGGGGTGGAGGCAGCATAGTAGGTGAATACGAAATTGGTAATATGAAGTTTGACGAGCTTGGAGAGCGGCCTGAACTTGAATTATCGCCACCAGCAAGAATCAATGATGAAGCAAAGCAAGCCATAGGTAAGGCAGATTTAGTTGTGATAGCGCCCGGAAATTTGTACGGGAGTATAGTGCCAGCTCTTTTAGTGCAAGGTATGACTAAAGCCCTAAAAAATACTAAAGCTAAGATAGTTTACGTTTGTAATTTGGTAACCAAACCTGGTCAAACAGATGGATTTAAAGTCCATGATTTTGTTGATGAAGTTGAACGATTTGTTGGGGCACAGATTATCGATACGGTACTATACAATACCGAACATCCTAGCCAAGAGCTAATGGAGCGGTATAAAAGAGATAAAGAATTCAGGGTAGGAATAGACGAAGAAAAACTTTTGTCTGGACCCTATAAAGCAAAAGGTTTACAACTTATTTCTGATGAAGTACTGGAATCGGTAAGCGGTGACAAGATAGCTCACAATAGAACACTCATAAGACATGATTCAGAAGTCGTAGCTGAACATTTAATTAAAGAACTTGAATTATGAAACCGCTACTTTTACTAGATTTAGACAACACAATGTTTAGAACTGCTGATTTTTGGAGTGATTTTGCGGTTGCGCTAGCCCGCGCAATTAACAAACCAGATATTACTTTTTTGGAAGACTATGATGCTTTTACTATCGGCGAAGGAAAATTGCGTTTTACAGACTACGATAGAATACTGAGCAATGTAAACATAACTGATGACCAAGTTCGCGAATATTTGTTGCCACTTGTAGTGGGCAAGAGTTTTTTGTTTGATGATGCTATAGCTTTGCTTAGTGAGCTACCATTAATAGTGCAGAACTACGAAGTTAGGATTGTTACCTTTGGTCAACAGTCTTTCCAGCAACTTAAATTAGATTTTGCACCTGAACTTAAAGATATTGAAGCGGATATTATTCAAGACGTTAAAGCACGTTATATCAGTACTGTATTCGCTAATCGCACTGGTGTATTAGTAGATGACAAGCCGAAACAAGAATTACCCCCCGGCTGGACTGAACTGCATATTGATAGAACTCTGGCAGAGTATTCTCCACCTATAGGCGAGGCAACAGGGATAATAAAAATAACCAGTCTTGCTGATGTGCCTAAACTTATTTAGAACCTACACACTTCACACTTAACCTATAGCGCTATATATAGAATCATATACG
>CAZAXJ010000066.1:0-4084 GCA_964489075.1 uncultured Candidatus Saccharibacteria bacterium | reverse complement strand
GTTACTAATTGCTCTTTTATCTAACATTGAGTCTGCATCAAGCGCCATTATTAAATCACCTTGTGCGTATCGTTTTAGTGCATAGTTTAATCCAGCAGCTTTGCCGGCATTCTTTCTCCGAGTAATGAGCTGGAAAGGTCTATTTGAATGTTGTGATATATATTCACGCACAAGCTTGCTAGTGCTATCAGTTGACGCATCATCGATTACAATTATTTGTAACTTACGATAACTATTTTTACGAACCGATTCTAAGCATCTAATTATTGCTTTTTCCTCGTTATGGGCAGGGATAAGTACACTTACCAGCTGGGCTTTGCGAAGTTTCTTTATGGGTTTTTTTGTTTTTCTAAACTGTTTAATGTCATAAAAATTTGCACCGACGATATAAAGTCCCATGTGAACAAAATTTATTAAACCAATAATTATGAACACATAAAAAATAAAATGAATAATTTCCATATCTAAACCACCCTAACAAAATCAAATGTAAATAATTGGCGATTTTGATACCAAAGTCCTGAACATGTTTGTAGTGTCAAAATAGGGGCACCTTTATAAGATAATAAGGAGGTATCATAAGGAGTTGTTTCGTAAGCGTTCCGAAATTTATAGTAAAACTTATGATTATCCGTTTGAACAATCACAATATCACCACTTTTTATTTTATGTAAATCATCAAATAACTTAGGTAAGTTATGAGCATAAATAAAGGTATTCCCACCAACGTTGTTTGGCTGTGGTGTAGAGGTTGCATATTGGGCGCTATCGTTACTTAAAGTCCAGCTTAAATTACTAGCATCGTAATACCCCTTTATCACTGGCAAGTCAATATCAAGAGAAGGTATATAAATTCTGGTCGGCATGCCCGCGATAACTATTGCTGGTTTTGCTTCTTGTGTTTGCATCGCTTGAACATGACCATTAATCTTATTATTTCTTATTGCTTTCATGACTGGGTCAAACATGAATAGACCGCTAGCTAGCATAAAAAAAATCCCAATAAGTAAATAAAATTTCAGTTTCATAACAATTACTACGTCTTAAAGAAGCATGTGAGCACCAGCTAACGAAGATAAAAGGGCAAAGCCCTTTTATCTTAGGTAGTCGGTTATTGGCCTCGTTTTGCAGTCAAACGAGCAAGTGAAGTTAGGGTTACAATTGCCCCAACAGCAAGAACTACGCTTGTTGCAACCAGCATTACCTGGCTAGACCCTGTGTTTGGTAAAACTACTGCTGCAGTTGACGTAGCAACTACACCAGCACCTGTTCCTCCGTACATGGCACTACTCCTTAATTTATACGACATAGAACGAGTTTTAGGCTTCTGCAGCTACTCATTCGCCCAAAAACTCTCACAACTAGTCTTTATAATAATACATTAAGTTGTAAAAAAGTAAAGAAAGTGGTAAAGATTATGCTTATTTCAAGACTTTCAGTATGTAAACTAAAATTGTTTAAGTTATGCTACCATAAGCAGTAATATGGTTAAAAAATCAAAAAAAGATAACGAAAAAGACAGTGTATATTTTTTAAAACTTGTTTTATTCTTTGTTTTAGGAACCTTATGGATCCAACTCGGTGATAGTAACGGATTAGCAATACCAGTTGGGCTTGTATTTGGAGCATTGCTTGCCTCGCACGAACATTTTGCTGTCGACAGGAAAGTAGAGTACGCCGTTTTGCTAATAGCAACCGTGCTTAGCTATATAGCTCCAATTGGGTTTGTACTTACAGTCTAGCCACTTGCGATTTGACCTCCTCATAACTTAAGCTAAAACTAATGCGCGTAAAACACATATATATTGCAACAGTCGCTATTTTTGTGATGCTTGTTGGAGTTACATTGCCGCACGCTAGCGCAGATTCAACAAAAACAGACACTGGATGTGGTGTAATGAGCGAATGTTTTTCTAAGCAAATTGTCGAAGGAGTAGAAGGCTTAAAAGAAATTCAGACTGCCGATTATGTATATGTTCCGCCGATTGTGGCACGGGCTAAGGTTGGCAACGGAAACGTCACATATATAGTGCAGACTCGGGGTGCTATTACTGCAAGTTTAGCTGAATTTAAAGTTCAGGCTAACGAAACACTGAATAGTAGTTTAGGCTGGGCACGTTTAGGAATAAGTTTTAGTGAGGTTGCTAGTGGCGGAGATTTTACTCTTGTTTTAAGCGAAGCATCACAGGTACCAAGCTTTTCGCCTACAGTTTGCGGATCTGATTATAGCTGTAACGTCGGTAGATACGTAATTATTAATCAAGATAGATGGCTTGGCGCGACACCTGCATGGAATAACGGCGGTGGAAGTTTACGTGATTACAGGCATATGGTAATTAATCACGAAACTGGGCATTGGCTCGGCCATGGACACGCTTTTTGTAGCGCTGCTGGTAGCAAAGCGCCCGTAATGCAGCAACAATCAATTAACTTACAAGGCTGTAAGTTTAACCCGTGGCCACTAGAAAGCGAACTTTGGTCTACAAGGCTTGGGTTATGAAAATAACACGCCCCAATAAAAAGCAGGCCATTATTATCGTGAGTTTTGTATGTACTCTAGCAATTGTTATTGGAGGCGGGCTATATTACAGAAACTACCAACAAGTTCGTGAGACAAAAAAAATGCAGGCTGCAAAAACTGTATTTTTGAACGATTTGGCAAATTATAAACTCGATGATCAAAAAGATCAAAAAATAGAAGATTCGCTTAGTGATTTATCAAAAAAGCTAGAAGCTAGCGTTGTTGAGACAGGAGCAAAAAATCAGGCAGAATACGAAACACAAACAAAAATTATTATTGTTCAACTAAATGAGCTTAGTGAGCTTGCAAAGTACAGTTTATTAATTGGTCAACAAAAGAATTCTAAGCAATATGGGGGTAAAATCACAACAGCTAGTGATTCGAGCGAACTTACCAAAAATTGGGCAGAATTTGCAGCCAATTTAGAGAAAATTAAGCCACCAAGTGCATTAAGTGACGAACACGTAGCTTTGGTGGCAAATGCCAAAAAAATAGCCGCAATTGCAAGTGCGGCAAACGATGCATATGATAAAAGCGATCAAGCCAATATAACTGCTCAAACTGCCCTACATAAAGCTGAACTTATTAAGATTCAGGCATATTACGACTTGTTATTAAAAGAAGTTCAAAATAAACAGAATAATATTCAGCAAGCAGCTGAAAAATTAAAAAATCTAAGCTAAACTATGACCCCTTGACTAACGGATAGAGCTTTGTTATGATGTCCGAGATATATAAAAAACGTCTCTTAGTGAGTCGGTAAGTCAGTAAAACGAAACTGCCGCACCACTGAGCATTTTTATGCCCTTTTGCCATGATCAAGCAAACAGAGGTAGACATTAACCCAGGTCAATATTTGACCAAGGAGAACTATGAAAGCTCTCATTACGAGGAAGGTTGGCATGACAAGTATCATTGCAGACGATGGTGCGCTTACGCCTATTACCTTGCTTTCCGCTAGTCCATGTGTTGTAACACAGGTAAAAACTGCTGAATCCGACGGATATACTGCAGTACAACTTGGCTTTGAAGAAGCCAAAAAACTTGGTAAAACCCAAGTTGGCCACGCCAAAAAAGCTGGCGTAACACCAAAAATTGTTCGCGAATTTCGTGTAGACGAAGTAGAGGAAGGTGTAAGTGTTGGTGCAAAATTATCAGCTGACACTTTTACTGTTGGCGATGCAGTACACGTAACTGGAACAAGCAAGGGTAAAGGTTTTGCCGGAACAATTAAAAGACACAACTTTAAAAGAGGCCGTAAGACTCACGGTGGCCGAAGCTATCGCCGACCAGGTTCAATTGGTTCAATGTATCCGCAGAAAATTTTTAAGGGTAAGCGAATGGCAGGCCAAATGGGTGCAGAACGTGTAACAGTTCGAAACTTAAAAATTGCTTTGGTTGACGCCGAAAATCAAGTAATTGGTGTTGTAGGCGCTGTTCCTGGCCCACGAAAAGGAATAATTCTAGTGAAAGGAGCAAACTAAATGGCAGTTTCTACCCTTACAGCTAGTGGCGTAAAAGCTGCGACCGCAGTAAAGCTCCCTAAAGAAGTGTTTGCAGGCG
>CAZAXJ010000065.1:0-4126 GCA_964489075.1 uncultured Candidatus Saccharibacteria bacterium | reverse complement strand
GCCAATCTGCATCTAGATTAACATCTGTGGCCTTTGCCGTAGCTTTGTAATCAACCACAATTAGCTCGCCCTTCGAATTTTCCCAGACATCATCTATAGCACCGAATATAAGTAAGTTGCTCTGCTCGTGATGAGCTTGAATACCTACAAAATTTTCTCGCCATTTATTAAGCTCATTGTGGGCAAATGGAATTGCATCAATTTTGTATTCGATCATTAAAGGATGCGGAGCTTTTTTAAGTCGATAAGAATCAAATTCTTTTTTAAAAAGTTCATCTATAGCCTTGTTTATTTGGAAAGGAGGACTGCTAGGTCGTTTTATTTTTAAACGCGCATCAAGCCAAAAACAGCGTGGACACTGTGTAAAAAGCTCAATTTTACTACGACTTAATTTAAAAGACTCCTTTTGCCCTGGTTTATACGCGACCGACCTTTGGTAACTTGCCATCGCCCTATTGTAGCAGCTTGCCCACTGCAGTTATCGCAGCAGTTTCTGCCCGTAACGTGAACTGGGCGATATTTATATAGCCAAGTTTTTTACTTTCAAACAAACTTATTTCTTCGTCGGACCATCCGCCTTCCGGTCCAACCACAACTCCAACTGTTTTTACCTCGTTACCCAGCTGTTTATACGATTCTTGACTTTGCTGGCACACTAATAATGGTAAGTCAGTATATTCATTTACAGCCTCGTTAACAGTTATCGGCTCTCTGATTTGCGGAATATCGCTACGACCACATTGCTCTGCAGCTTCGATTACTATTTTTTTAGCCCGCTCAGCATCAAAACCAGCTTTCTCGCTTCTGGCAGCTACCAGCGGCACAAAATTCCTTACTCCGATTTCTGTTGCCTTTTGTAAAACCCAATCGTTTTTATCTTTTTTAAGTAAAGACCATAGTAGATAAATGTGTTTTTCTGGGAGCGTTCGTTCAAGCTCCGTAACAAGTTCTAACCCCACCGAATGAGGCTGCTCGATTTTAATAATCCTGTATATCCGTTCGGATTCATCGTTAAAAAGCACGAGCTCATTGCCAACTTTATACCTAAGAACTTTTATCCATTGTTTTAAAAGTCGTGCATCATGAACCCAAACTTCACGCTTTAATTCAAATGCGCCCCATTTATCATGAATAGTACCCGTATAAAATCTATGAAGTCGCATACCCACCTATTGTAACCGACTGGCTTTAATAATTTGCCACCATTTGCCACATTGCGTTTTTATTTTTGTTAAATTCATCGTCTTCTTTGGTTATAAGCTCAACTAGAACCGCAGGTAAACCTTTTTTATCGGCTAACCAATCTTCAAACGCACCTGTTGTGTCATATGCGAAGAAATTACCCAAACTAGCATTAGTTTCTGGTCTGTATCCACTGATATTTCCGTACGTTTTAGCAAATTGCCAAGCACCGGAAACATCATTTGCGACCACTACACCGCCCCTGCTGTGATAAGCAAGCACTAGTTTTGGAGAATAGTTTGCAACGAAGCTCGATAGTGCCTGTGATTCGGGTTCTGATAACGAACTGGCACCACCACCTTGTGGTAAGGTTTGGCCAGATGGCATTTTCACGCTTGCCTTCCAATTATCTGCAGGAAAGTTTCTATTAAGGTCAACATTGCGAGAATTAACTCTTGTTCCTACTGAATATCCGTCCGGATTTATAACGGGGATTATTACAAGCGCTTTGTCAGCTGGGATTTTTTGCGGATTTCCCTGCAATTCATAAATCCACTTATCAAGCAAACGTTTAGTGTTCGATTCATCGCCGTGCATCGTACCAGTAAACAATAGTATTTTTGGGCCACTACCAAATTTATATGCAGTAATTGCTCGACCATTTACAGAACTACCTATGCTGAATATATTTGCACAATCAGTTCGTGAATTGAACACCCAGGCCGACCCACCGGCTATACCAAATGAATTAGGTATAGCATCATTTACTTTTATAGAAAACGTTTTACAGAAACCTAAGTTCTCGTTCGGACTGATACTAATAGTTTTGCCTGTTACCGTGGCTTTAAAACTCAGATCTTTACCAGAAGAACTAATGCTAAGGAACTTGGCTACATTTATATCTGCTTTTAAAGCTTGATCAAATGTTAACCTGAAAACTCCTGATTGTTGAACTGCCCTGTCCGTAATATTTTTACCAACAACACGCGGTCCAGTGCTTGTAACAAATCGTAAACTGTAGGGATTGGCTAGAGTTGATCCATCATTGGAGCTCAATTCTTTGATAGTAACAGTAATCGTAGCGCCTCTTGGAAGCGGTTTATCAAATTCGGCCGTTATTTTATTTTTTTCGATGGTTATTGAAGCAGCAATCTGCTTTTCGTTCCCAATAATTGTGACTGTTCCTGTTGGATCTATTTCTTTGTCCGTCTGAAACTCAACTTTTACAGGAGAATCATAACGGACTTCGTTATTGCTTATAGAACTGCTTGTGATGGTAATAGGCGTGACCGTTAGGGCTTTTTCGGCGGCTACCTGTATAGGAGTCGAATTTTTATATTGTCTAATCAGACTGAAGTTATATTCTTTTGCATGCTCCAAAGTAAGTTTACTCACATCGCAACTAAGTTCTTTTACTCTGATGCTCACACAAGAAACCTTATTATTATTCGCAGTCAGCTCGTAGTTGAAAAATGAATCTGGTTTATCCAGTTCTAGTTCGATAGGTTTTTGTGTCGGTATTTTATCAATGGCTAGCAGGCTGCCCTTTATATTTGGGTATGCCGGTACACTTATTTCATACTTTTTCTGTAGCGACCCAGCAACCTTAATTGCAAAATTAATCTTAGTATTTTCAGACGGAGTTTTTAAGAAACTATAGCAAGTTTGTCTCGATATAACCGGATATCCTAAGACAGTTATAGTTTGTTTTTGTTTGACCTGTACATTGTCGCTGCTGTTCGTGTAAATATTTGGAAAAATTGTCACAGAATTAATACATGATTCTTTGGCAAAGGCGAATACGGTTTTTTGGGCTTTAAAAAATAAACTTAAAATACAAATACAAAAAACAGCTATTGTTATGCAAATCAACCATCTCAAAAACGCCAACTGTTTATATGCAGCAGCCAGCAAAGCAAAACGACCTGAAATAGCCGCGGTAATTTTCATTGTTATTTTTTGATTTTAAAACTCAAGCAGAACGTTATTACTACTATATCAAAACTCAAGCTATAAGCAGCATCAGCCAAAAGAATATACCTAAGCTTGGGAGAATGCATGCTATATATAAAGAGCTTTTTACTTTTGAATCGAGCCAATTATATAAACCAAAGAACGCGAGCGATAAAATAAACCAGCAAGCATAATTAAACAGCGGTATTTCGCCACCAACCCAAGAACGCAGACCATACGCACCAGCAAATTGTTCAAAAATCAGGTCAAAGAAAACTACTAAAATTGCACCGAGAATAAACTTTTGTACAATATGAAGTTGCTGATTATAGCCAGCTATATGCCAAGCGCTCAGTGTAATTAAAAACCAGCCAAGTCCAATAAATATAGGGGTATCAAATATTTTAAACCCTAAGCCAAAGCCATACGAATAATCCCCGAATAATATTCCTGTTTGGACCGCAAAAAGTTCCAAAAAATAACCAACCACTATTACGATAATTGCCGCTATAGCTTTTCGCTTTGTGCTTGTTTTCCAAAAAAATAAAGCCCCTGTAGTTAAAAGAGCTAAAATAATAGGTGTGAGACGTATAGTAAAATCCAAACCAAATGCCATTAGCACAAAACCAAAGAGTAAAATAAAACTCGTAACCACAAGCATCACTACTTCTAGATGTGTTTGAACATACTGCAACAATTTTTTCATAGGCTAGAGCTTAATATCTGGGTAAATCGTGCGAGTCACTTCATCTATCTCACTACGTAATTGTGGAAATGGAACTCCTTCCCGAGCACTTACGCCTTCGAGAACCCAAAAAACACGCTCACTATAACCCCATCCACAAGCCGGAGGCATTCCATATTCAAGCATCTCAACAAAATCGATATCCAGCATCATTGCCTCTTCATCGCCAGCATCACGCATTTTTTGCTGCTCTACAAACCTATTTAACTGGTCAATCGGATCATTAAGCTCACTAAACCCGTTACC
>CAZAXJ010000064.1:0-4347 GCA_964489075.1 uncultured Candidatus Saccharibacteria bacterium | reverse complement strand
CTTTCTTCGTTATAAGCCAAAATTATTAGCGAAAGCTTAGGTTGTTTTTCTGATATCATATATAGGATTAATTATATGGTACATACATGCCAGTAGCGCCAAAACGGGCACCTAAAGCGCGTAAAAGTTCGAAAAAATCAGATAGAGCCGTCAAAAGATGGCTTAAGGCTTTTTGGCATTGGTGGAAAGTGCGACGTATTTGGCAAAAAATTATCCTTATTTCGATAGCTGTCGTTTTACTTTTTACTGCACAAGCATACGCAATTGCTTATTGGTATCAACAAAAACACAAAAACGAAAAACTTACTTACGGTGTAACTTTTATTGCAGATTACGCTAGATATTTTGATCTTGACCCTCACGAAACCTTTTTGGCACTCCGTGACGATTTAGGCTTTAAGAGGTTTAGGCTTGTCAGCTACTGGAAAAATATTGAGCCGGTAAATGGTCAATATGATTTTAGTGAGCTTGATTGGGAATTTGACAGAGTAGAGGAAGTAGGCGGTAAAGTTACGCTTGCCATCGGTTTAAGACAGCCTCGTTGGCCCGAGTGCCACTTTCCGGATTGGATCCCCAACCACCAAGCAGAAGCCGAGTGGTATAGCGAGCTCGAAGACTATATGACCGCCGTTATTGAACGCTACAAAGATCGCCCAGGGCTTGATAGCTACCAGTTAGAAAACGAACACTTTTTAACAGTGTTTGGCGAATGCCCTGTACCGACACGCGAACGATTACAAAAAGAGTTCGATCTTGTAAAATCTATTGACGACAATACACCGGTAATTATTAGCTATGCTAATAATTATTTTGGAGTTTCAATCAACGAACCGCTACCAGATATTGTTGGTGTTTCGGTCTATAAACGTGTTTTTGATTATACGGTAACAAAACGCTACTTCGAATATCCTTTTACACCTTGGTATTACGCATGGCGAGCGGGCCAACAAGAGATCTTAACAGGCAGGCCAAGCATGCTCCACGAATTACAAGCTGAACCTTGGGCTCCAATTGCAGTTAAAGACGCAAGCATAGAAGAACAAGGTAAGTCCATGGATGCGAAACGACTCAAAGAGCGAATCGAATATGGTAAAGATATCGGGTTTAAAGACATCGATTTATGGGGTGGCGAATGGTGGTACTGGCGCAAAGTCAAATTTAATGATCCTAGTTTGTGGGAAACAGTCCGCGCCAATATCCCAAAAGAGAATTTATAAGTATACTCTATATATTATAGCAAATATGTTTAAATTTGTCAATATTCTACCCCTGTTGTATACTTACGCTTATGAATAAGAAAAAAGCGAGCCATACAAAGCAAATTACAAATGCCAGAGCCCGCTTTGACTACGAGTTAAAAGATACGTTTTTGGCTGGCATAGTACTAAGTGGGGCCGAAACCAAAAGCTTGCGCATGGGCCGCGGACATCTTAAAGGCGCCTTTGTAAACATAAAAGAGGGCGAACTTTGGCTTAATAACGCGACTGTCTCTCCAAGCAATACTAACGCTGCTCATTTGCCAGAAGAAAAACAAACCAGAGCAAGAAAGTTATTAGTAAGCAAAAAAGAGTTAAACCAGCTGTTAGCGGCAAAGGAACAAGGCTTAACCATCGTACCCACAAAATTGTTCACGAATGGTCGTTACATAAAAATTGAGATTGCGACCGCAAAAGGAAAAAAGAAACACGACAAGCGCGCCGCCATAAAGCAACGCGAAACAAACCGAGATATAATGAGAGAAATAAAGCGAGGCTAATATGAATCAAGATGAGTTCATGCTTGCGCATATTTTTGAAGAACATCGTACTGGCCACACGTTTGATAGATGGCCGATTCATATAACTTTGGTGCCTTGGTTTTTACTAAACAATAATTCTAAAGATGGGGTCTTGGACGTCTTAACCGAAATAACTAAAGAACACCTGCCAATTGCTGTAAACATTGGTAAACACGTCATGCTCGGACCACAAAAAGATAAAGCAGCTTTTTTAATTGAAAGCTCGGATTTTCAGCTCGAGAATTACCATAAAAAACTCGTTCAGGCACTTGGCGAAATAGGCTGCAAAATACTCGACGAAACTTATACGGACGAAAATTATATGCCGCACACGACAACAAATGCGCCACCACCCCTCGTTCGAGCTCAAGTAATTAAAGATGTTGCCTTAGTTAAAAAACTATCTTCTGAAAAATACGTAGCAGGGCTACTTACGCCGTAAAGAAGCTTGCGTTTTTGTTTTCGATAAATTTATAGTCTAATAGTAATAATCTTTAAGGGTTTATATATGAAAAAATGGGATCCTAACCCAAAAATCGATCTAAATGAGGTTTTTACTGAGGCAATTAGAAGGGAAGAGGCCGAATCTACTCTGTCTACCGAACAGCTTAGAATTGGTATTGGTGCAATTAGTATGGCATTAAGTGAGATGGCAGAGCGAACGGGTAAAAAACCTTTAGAAATTATTATAGACCCAGAAAATTAACTCTAGTTTGTTACAATGGCCTTATGAGTGAGGCGTCAAAAGATCCTGAAGCTCCAGAAATTGAAAATTCTGAGGAGCAACTCTATAAAGTTTTAGGAGCTGCTGCAGCAAATGGTGTACCAAGGGCGGTTATTTTTGCAGGCAGAGGCCCTTTCGGCGGTAATACATTCAAGCATAGACCTGTAGCAAACATAGAATTACCGAAAGAAGAGAACGATGAAGATCTATAGCTGGAACGTTAATGGAATTCGAGCAGTTTGGAACAAAGGCGCGTTTCAAAGTTTTATTACCGAACATCAGCCCGATATTTTAGGCCTACAAGAAACTAAGGCACAGCAAAGCCAGTCAGAAGTAGATATTCCTGATTACCTTGAATACTGGAACAGTGCAGAACGAAAAGGTTACAGTAGCACTGCAATTTTTACTAAACCAAAACCGCTCGCAATTTTTAATAACTTTCCAGATGAAATCGCCAAGAAATACCCACTTTTGGTCGATAAATATGGCAATACAAACATTGAAGGCCGAGTAACCGTAGCAGAATATGATAAGTTTTATTACGTAACTGTTTACACACCTAACAGCAAAGGGGATTTAACTAGGTTGGCATTAAGGCAAAAAGCATGGGACTTAGCATTTTTAGAATATATAGTGCTGCTAGAAAAAGAGAAACCAGTGATTTTTAGCGGTGATCTAAACGTCGCGTACAAAGAACAAGATTTGGCTCGGCCAGAAGAAAATGTCGGTAAACACGGTTTTACGAACGAAGAACGCGAAGGCTTTCAGGCATTCGTTGATGCCGGTTTTGTAGATACCTTTAGAATGTTTACACCTGAAGGCAACGGACACTACACGTGGTGGACAGCGTGGGGTGGTGCACGAGCACGAAACGTTGGCTGGCGGATAGATTACTTTATGGTAAGTTCTGTTCTAAAAGACAAGATAAAATCGGCGCTAATCCATGCTGATGTCATGGGTAGCGACCACTGCCCAATAAGCATAGAAATAGATATATAAATGGCTGATGCGAGACGAACGTTACTGTTTTTAATAAAAGATCGTCAGATTTTACTTGCCATGAAAAAACGTGGCTTTGGTGCAGGGCGCTGGAACGGCGTAGGCGGTAAGCTTGACCTAGGAGAAACTTTAGAACAAGCAGTTGTTCGCGAAACGCAAGAGGAAATTGAAGTCACTCCAACAAGATACGAAAAAGTTGCAGAGCTAGATTTTTACGGTGGGAGCGAACAAGAAGCTTGGAACATGTACGTACATGCATACCTTTGTACGCGGTGGCAAGGCGAACCGAAAGAAACCGAAGAAATGGCACCAAAATGGTACGACATAAGCGATATACCCTACGAAAAAATGTGGGCTGATGATAAACATTGGCTACCTGTGGTATTAGCTGGCAAAAACGTAAAAGGTACCTTTTGGTTTAACGAAAATGACGAGCTGATAAAACACGAAATAACAGAGACAGGCCAGTTATGAGTAAAAAATTGGCAGTTTTTGACATAGATGGAACCTTATTTAGGTGGCAATTGTTCCACGAACTTGTGTTCGAAATTAAAAACCAAGGCTTATTGCCAATTGCAGAAGCTACTAAGCTTGACCAAGCATTTATAGACTGGAGAGCGCTAAAAGCAAGCTGGAGCGACTACGAAGAAAAGGTCGTACACGCTATCCAAAATAATATTACAAATATATCGCCAGAAAAGTTTGAATCAGCAGCCCAAGCTGTGTTAAATAAATCTGGCCACAAAGTTTACAACTACACCAGTAATTTGGCAAAAAAACTTAAAAAAGATGGTTACTTTTTACTTGCTATCACAGGATCCCAGCAAGAAATTGCTGAGCTTTTTGC
>CAZAXJ010000063.1:0-4379 GCA_964489075.1 uncultured Candidatus Saccharibacteria bacterium | reverse complement strand
CTTAACCTATAGCGCTATATTTAGAATCATATACGCTACAGGTAGCGTTTTATTGTCAAATGCTATCAAACATGTGGATAACTATTACAATAAGGGGCGATATTACAAAAAAGTACTTGCAGTGGGTAAGTGTGGGTAGTATGCTGGGCTCAGTGGGTAGCAGTGGGTAAAACCACCAAAAAACAAAAACACCACTAGGCAGATTAAAATATGGCCACCGTAGACTACTTCGAACGAAAGCTTGACGACAAGCGTCGGCTTACTATGCCGGCAGAGCTTCGAAGCGAGTTCAAAAGCGGTGTAGTCGTGACCCGCGGCTTTGGCAAATATCTGCATATGTACTCACAAGACGTTTGGGATCAAAAAGTAGAACCCGAACTAACAGGCCACATTCTCGACGAGAGAGTGGCTGACCTTAACGTACAATTTCGTACCGGAAAGGCAATGAGTACACTCGATGAGAAACAGGGAAGAGTTTCCCTGGAGCTGCACCATATCGAGTATGCAGGTATCAAAAAAGAAGTTGTTGCGGTCCGAGCGGGTGCATACTGGCGCATGATGGCCAAATAACAAGCCTTACATTAACAATTAAAAACAAAAAACCGGATCGACTCGAGGTCAGCGATTCGGCAGTCAACACGTAGCTTCGGGAGTCTACGTAAAAAATCCTTGTACTTTACTCAACAAAACACCTCCCAAAACTCCACCTCACACATAAGTCTCTCAAAACTTAGATAATAACCAGTTGGCATTAGCAAATTTTTTAAATTCGCAAGAATTAAGCCAATGTTCAGGTGTTATCACTACAAAAACAAAAACAACAAAAAAACAAAAAGTTGGCTGCTGAATCGGTGATCTTGCAAAAATAAACACAAAAACAAAATGCATGAACCAGTATTGCTCGAATCTGTTATCGAGTATTTGAACCCCGAAAGGGGAGAATCGTACCTAGACGCGACCGCCGGATACGGAGGCCACGCGGGGGCGATTTTATCGCATACACAAAATTATAGCGAGAGTGTGCTGGTGGATCGCGACCAAATGGCGGTAGATCAACTTGAAGCCATGTTTAGTGGTAAGGAGTTAACAATCATCAAAAGTGATTTCTTAACTGCTGCGGAACTACTACAAAAGCAAGGCAAAAAGTTCGATATCATACTGGCTGATTTGGGAGTATCCTCACCGCACCTTGACAAGGCGAGTCGTGGTTTTAGCTTTTCTAAATCCGGACCACTCGATATGCGTATGGATCAGTCTCAAAAGCTGTCCGCTGCGGAAATCGCAAACGAGTGGGAAGAAGAAGAAATAGCGAAAATTTTGCGCGAATATGGTGAAGAACCAAAAGCACGTAGAATCGCAGGAGCGATTGTAAAAAATCGACCCTACGATACAACCAATGAACTTGCCGAAGTCATAGCTCGGGCAATTCCGGGCAAGTGGAGGGCTAAACACCCAGCCACTCGCACCTTCCAAGCCTTACGAATCGCAGTCAACGATGAGTTGAGCTTGCTAGCCGAAGCGCTGCCAATATGGGTAGATTTACTTAAACCTGGTGGTCGTTTAGGCTTAATAAGCTTTCATTCGCTCGAAGACCGGATCGTGAAGCGTTTTTTTATCGAAACCTCAGGGAATCGGTATGACGCTTCGATTAGGCTGCTAACCAAAAACCCGGTTGAACCGAGCGAACATGAGATTGCTATTAATCCGCGATCTCGTAGTTCAAAGCTACGGGTCGCCGCAAAAATAAAAAACACAGAAAGGGCCAGCGATGCATATTAAAGTCACTGGTCGGTCTGTTGCACAAAAAGTAGTCGTACGTGTCTTATAGACAAAGACTACGGTAACAACCAAACGCTCTCTCGCCCCTAAAAAGGCGAGTGAGCACCAAAACAAAAAGAAACATTATGACATACGGAAAAAATACAAATTTGAGTCGTGCAAGTGCCTATCAGCGTAACCACAACGTCGTAACAATGAGCGCAAAAAGAACGGGCTTAGGCCCAGTGTCTAATATAATTGTGCTTGTTGTTTTGATGTGTTTACTCGGACTTGTTTATCTGACACAGGTCACGAAAACAAACGCCCTTGGCTATAAAGTAAGTGATTTAACATCGAAACAGGAACAACTCAAAGAAGATTATGCGAGTTTGGAAGTTGAATCAGTAAGATTGCAGAGCTTAGAACGTGTTAAAAACAGCGATGTAGCTAAAAAATTATCAGACACAAAGCCGACCGCTTTTGCTAGCAATTAGCTCCTGTTTTTTAGGTCAAAAAAGAGTATAATAAAACTGTTAGCGTAAACAGTACGCTTATATCGCCATGAACTATAGGCAGCAAAAACAAACGCAAGTTTCGACAAAAATAGACCGCACCCAAATATTAAGGATATGTTTATTCGTGTTTGGGGCCATTATTATTGGCCGTCTTTTTTATATCCAAATTATCAAGCACGAATACTATCAGGCACAGGCAATTGCGGAACACCTTAAAAAATTTGAAATTCCAGCAACAAGAGGTAAAATCAGTCTTCTTGACGGTTCAGCGCAGATACCACTTGTTTTAAACGAGCAGCGCTATACGTTATACGCTGATCCAAAATTCGTAACTGATAGTAAGCAAGCATCCGAAAAGCTTGTCGGCTTGATTGGTGGCAAACAAGAAGATATCGAAAAGAAGCTTAAAACTGATAGCAGATACGTTGTATTGGCAAAAAAACTAACGAAGGATCAAGTAGCAAGAATCGATAAACTCAACCTTAAAGGAATTGACGCCAAGGAATATAGCATTCGCACATATCCGCAAGGTAATTTAGCGGCACAAGTTCTTGGGTTTGTTAATGATGAAAATGAGGGCCAATACGGCATTGAAGGGTATCTTAATAAGGAGCTTGCTGGAAAGACGGGCTTACAAAAGGCAGTTACTGATGTAAACGGTGTGCCACTAGCAATAAGTAATGACACGGTGGCGAAACCGGCCGAACCAGGCCAAGACATAACCTTGACTATAGATATTGGCATGCAGCGCTTGTTAGAAGATAAGTTAAAGCAAGGTGTGGAGAGCACAAGGGCAAAAAAAGGCACAGCAATCTTAATGGAAGCGAATACGGGTGCCATAAAGGCAATGGCAAACTTTCCAACTTATGACCCTGGGCAGTTCGATAAGATTACTGACCAGAGTATCTTTATTAATACAGCTGTGGTCGGTGCGTATGAACCTGGTTCGGTAATGAAGCCTCTTTTGGTTGGTACAGCAATCGATAGTGGCAAAGTTAATAAAAACTTCAGTTATTTTGACCCAGGTTCGATAAAAATTGAAGACAGAACCGTTACCAATGCGATAAGTTATGGAGCGCAGACAATGACTATTTACAATATTCTTGAAAAATCCTTAAATACAGGTGTCGTTAGACTCATGAAACAGATGGGCAATGGCGAAATAACTCTTGAGGCACGGCAAATCTGGTATAAGTATCTAACTGAACGATTCCAATTTGCTAAAAATACGAATATAGAGCAAGACGGTGAAGTAAGCGGAGGGATTAGTAAGCCTGATGGAGATGATGGTATTGATGTTAGGTATGCTAATACGGCCTTTGGGCAGGGCCTTACCGTCACACCGTTGCAAATGGTGGCTGCTTATGCCTCACTAATTAATGGGGGCACTTATTATAAGCCTACGCTAGTACACAGTTACAATACCGATGGTAAAGAACAAGTAAAGAAACCTGAGATTGTAAAACAAGGCACCGTATCAAGTGAAACCTCGAACACACTTAGGGATATGCTACGAAGTACGCTTGCAATAAACAATAAAGAAGCAATGCGTAGCGGTTACGTTTTGGGTGCAAAAAGCGGTACGGCTGAAGTTGCCGGCCCGAACGGTCAATACTATAAAGATGTTTATAACGGTACTTATATCGGTTATATTGGCGGTGATTCGCCGAAATATATATTACTGGTTCGACTTGATAACCCGAAAGGCGATCAGTTTGCAAGTAGATCTGCCGCCAGAGTTTGGGACTGGATTAGTAACGGACTCATTGACAATTATGCTATTCCACCGAAGACATAGGTAACAATCAATCATTACTTGCTATCTGAAAATTATGATATAATACAGGGGTAGAAAATAAAATCAAACACCCCTAAAAACCGACTATGACTTCAATAACCGTCGCACTCCAGTCTGAAACGCTAGTAAGGATATTCTTATTAGGGTTTATGGGCTTTGTTATTAGTATTTTACTGACTCCCGTGTACACTACCGTGGCTTACAGGGGTAAATGGTGGAAGAAACCGCGTACTACTGCTGTATCAGGCGAACAGGCTACAGAATTTCAAAAACTGCACGCTGCCAAACACAGAAGAAACATCCCGACA
>CAZAXJ010000062.1:0-4480 GCA_964489075.1 uncultured Candidatus Saccharibacteria bacterium | reverse complement strand
CACCAGCAGATGTAGCGAGCGTTATGCTTCTGTCGGTTGGTATGCCAGCGTTTGCCATACCTTGCAGTACCAACGGAACAGCTGCCACCAGCACTAAAATAGCTGCTGCTATCATCGCAGAGGTACGCGATATATATACTTTACTTTTTTGCATTTTTATTTTCCTTTTTGATTTTTATAGGATATGTCAGCATGGTATCAGTTACTTAAAGTTTAAGCAATAGCATTTCGTAAAAGTTTTCCACAACCATCTAAGTAAAAATTATTTTTTAGAGCGAGCAAGCAATCCCGCCAGTTTCTGCCACAAACACATCTTCATAATAGTTCGTATCGCCAGAGACTAACGCATCGTCTCCACTAACAAAGGCTATCAGTGTACCGTCAGGGCTAATGCTAGCTTGGCCACTGTGTTGGTTAGTTTGAGTGGTTGCGTCTCTCATTGAAACTCTTTCAGTAACGCCACTTATCCTATCTCGTAAGAAGATGTCACCTTTTGCGTTTGTATCACCAGAGACTAGTGCCGTACCGTAAGACATAAATGATATATACCTTCCATCGCCACTTATACCTATAGGGTCGTTTTCTGCTTTTCCAATTGTGCCGCCAGTTGATTGAGAAACTAGCTCTGTAGCGGCTGTGCTTATATTGTATGCAAACGCGTCCATATAAGAATTGGTATCACCTGCAACGAGATTTGTCGCAGAGGAAATATAAGCAACCGTACCGCCATCGCAGGAAACTACTGGTGCTACTGAAGATGCAGAGCTTAGATCCCCACCAATAGTAATATTAGTAACTTCATGACCGCCAACACGATTAACAATAAATGTATCAACTCGAGAATTAGTATCGCCGCTAACTAAATTATTAGAACCAGAGTGAAAAGCAACGATTGCTCCATCGCAGCTCATCGATGCCTGTGTACTCTGTCCATTGCCTTGTGTGCCACTTGAATCGACGCTAATTCTAGTAGTTGTACCTAGTTTCCTATCTCGCACAAACACATCTTCCGCACCATTAGTGTCACCAGACACTAAATTAGTCGCCTCTGAAGAATAAACAACATACCTACCGTCACGACTTACGTCAATACCTGTTTTGCCGCTATTTGAGTTACCGGTGCTGCCAGACGATGGAACGCTTATTAGTTCTGTGGTTCCTAATTGCCTATCATGCAAATACACATTGTTGTATCCGTAAATGGTACCAGTTACTAAATTTAATGCTGGAGACACGAATACGACATAGCGGCCATCATAGCTTATCTTGGAAATAGTTGAATCTCTGTTAGATTCTACTCCAGCAGAAGATACACTTACCCTAGTTGTTTGGTTGTTCGTTCTGTCTCGTACAAAAATATCGAGCTTGGAATTTGTGTCGCTAGCCACTAAATTGCTTGCTTTTGAGGAAAACGAAACATATCTGCCGTCTTTACTTATTGAGGTTGAGCCGCCCGTAATCCCGGTGTAGTGGTTTGCTTGGTTCCCTGAGTTATCTAGGTTAACTCGAGAATTAGTATATGGAACAGTAGCCTGCGATACCCCTATAAATTGACTGAGCAGTAACACCAAAATTAGTAGAAACACGCATAGTAGCTCTATTTTTTATTTTTTAAACCAACTAATAAAGTTTCTCGCATCGCCACCCCCTATTTAGTGATTAAATTGTACTTTAAAGTTTTTTATTTTGAAAATATTATCTTCAACAAAAATAGACCCTCACTTTAGAGGGTCTATTCCATAAATCTATCAACTAAAACGATCTATTGAATCCTTATCTTAATACTGACCTGTAGCTACGTACGTTAAGGTCGTTTGGTAAATACCGGCTTCGGTGGTAAAGGCGATGTTACCGAGGAAGACCATGGCAGCAGTAGAGGTATTGCCCGCAGGCTTGGTAGCGATTACATCGCCAGAGCTAGCAGTTGTTGCAGCTGTGTCGAAAGCAAAGGTAGCTGTACCTGCACCACCTGTTGAACCTGTACCAGAAGTTTGGGTAGTTTGAGTATTACAGTTAGCAGGAGTACCGCCGTTATTGTACGGAGCACTTACTACAAGGCCTGAACCAGCTGATTGGTACAAGCACATACCGAACTGTTCTGAACCGGCTGAGCTGGTAGTAGCTGAGCCACCTATTTCAGCGATGTCAAATGCACCGCTCACTAGAGTGTCGCCCTTTACTACAACAGTTGCGCCGCTTAGAGCATTAGTAGATATATCAAATGCAGCGGTTTTGTCGACATATGGGCCAGCAGGGTCAAGTACGCCGTTTGTGTTACCTAGGTTAAATGCGCTTGTTCGAGAAGCACCTGTCGTATTAGCAGTACATGAACCTATGTATACACAAAAGCTTAAACGTTCCTGAACCTTAGCAGTAATCTGTAGTTGGTTTGCAGTGCTTAGCGCAACACCACCAGCGTCTGAGAAAGTTCGAGGTGTTGTAGGCGCATAACATGTAGCGTTGTCGTCAGCGTTAGAACAGCCATCACTGTCATCGTCGTTGTCAACGTAAGTCAAAATACGAGCATAGAAGGTGTGGTTACCAGCAGTTGGGTTGGTAACGCCGTCTGAGCCACCAGCACCACCTAAGGTTAGAGTGAGAGCCGTAGCTGAGGTAATACTTGTAGCGTCTGTGCGCGTTAGAACTAGTTGGTTTGCTGAAGACGATCCGTCAATAGCGAAAGCACCACCAGCGATTGTATCGCTAGTTGCTAAAGAGCCAGGGATCAAGTCAAAACCTGTTGGAGCAGTACAACTGTCTCCAATAATTGGCGTATTGTCACAAAACTCAACAATGATACCTTGGATGGCACCAGTTGTAGCTGTTGTGAAGGCTACGTCGTAAGTTACATCTGTGGCCCCACCAGCAGATGTAGCGAGCGTTATGCTTCTGTCGGTTGGTATGCCAGCGTTTGCTTTTCCAAAAAGCAACGCAGGTACCAAGGCCGCAGTAGCTAACGCTATTACTGACGCGATCGCAGTGGTTCGCGTCAGAAGCGATTTGGTTTGCACCATAGCTTCTTCTCCTTTTTTAAATTGTGTTTTTGTTTTAGTTGATATGCAGAGTCACAGTACCATTGTTAGTTAATAAGCGCAAGGACTTTCGCTAATCAGTTATCCACAATTTGCACTTAGAAGGTTGATGTAGCTACTATGACGTGATCGAACACGTACTCGCCTGCGGGAGTTGCAGTTTCGATATTATACAGATACGAAACTGTATACTGAGTTACACCTGAACTTTGGGTGCTTGATGCAATTGTATCGCCCTTAATGTATTTATACTGATTGGTTGTGTTATAGCCCGTAGCAGCTTGGCCATAACTATAACTACCGCTTGGTACCTGAACAGGGTTAGCCCCGAAAGTTGTTGGCGCAGTATTTGCAACCAAGTTGATTCCGAACTGTTCAGTACCAGTGCTTGATGCCGTTTGACTTGTTAAATTAGTAAGTGTATGTGAGCCAGCACCACTTGTTGCACGGGGAGGATCCGAAGCATTAACTGCTACATAGCCGCTAGCCAAGTATGTTCTTACCGAAAACGTAGTGGTTGTGGTTGCAGCGCTCGATGTCGACAAGTATCCAAGATCGATATCGGCATTTGTAACAACCATTTCAATGTAAGGATCGGGCGTTGTTGTGAATCCACCGTATACCTGATAGTTAGTGCTGCTACTATTGCCTGCCGCCAAATCGCCTAGGCTGGCGCGAGCACGATAGCTAGTTGAGCTAGCATCATTTAAACCGCCAGCGCCCATAAACACTTCATCAACACCATAATTAGGCGAAGTATAGGTTGGTGCCGCCTGTGCAATTGCTGCCACGAAAAAACCGGGCGCAGCGGCTGCCGCGATTATGGCAAAAAGTAAGCCATAGTTTCTTATTGTTTGTTTCCACCATTTCATAGGCTTGTAAGTACAAGTATAAAATCTGTCTTGTTTTTTGGCAAATTGCTAGCGCTTTTTAGACGTTTACTATAGTATAGGAGAAAAGAGTGGCGAAAATAGATAAACATGGACGAACAAAATAGTAACGGGCAAGTTCCTGAAGAAAATTCACTAGAAACCCCAGAAGTAAAGGTAGAAGAATCTACTACTGGTAGTGCTGGTGGTGTAAGTGACCAGAAAAAAACCGTTACAGCTTCTGACGATATTAAGGTAAAAAAATCGTTAGCCCAGCGAATGCAGCATCTCATTGGTGGGCTCAATATTTATCTGCTGCTGTTCATCCTGATTATTCTTTTGGCAGGTTTTGCCAGTTTTGCAAGCTTCCAAGCCAGTAAAAAACAAGCTGATATTTCGATTGACGGGCAAGAGTTAAGCACCGAGGACCTTCAGCAACTTAAAAACACTAATACTGATGTTGGGGATGCAAAACAAACACTTACTATTGCTTCTAATGCGGTATTTAATGGCCGTGTGTTGGTACGAGATAGCTTAGACGTAGCGGGTACAATCCGTGTTGGCGGTGCGCTTGCGCTA
>CAZAXJ010000061.1:0-4527 GCA_964489075.1 uncultured Candidatus Saccharibacteria bacterium | reverse complement strand
GATCCCTCAATGACAGTATTATGGCAACGGCAATTATGTGAACGGAATGGTTTAAAAGGCAGAATTATAATAAGTAAACAAGGGATAAACGGAACCCTTGGTGGGAGTGTTGAAGGATTGAAGGCTTATAAAAAAGCCATGAACGAAACAACCATATTTAAAGGGATTACTTACAAGTGGAGCGAAGGTAAGGCTTCGGATTTTCCTAGACTATCTATTAAAGTTCGGCCAGAACTTGTTGCATTCGGAGATCCCGATGGAATTGAAGTTAACGAAAAAGGAATCGTTGGAGGCGGTAAACACCTAAAACCGGAAGAAGTACACAAATTGGTTCAAGATCGTGGTAATGACGTAGTTTTTTTTGATGGTCGTAACGCTTATGAAACACAAATTGGCAAATTCAAAAAAGCACATATACCAAACGTTGAACGTACTCGTCATTTTTTGGACGCGCTTGACGATCCAGAGTACGAAGAAATGAAAGAAAAGCCGGTCGTGACTTATTGTACTGGTGGTATACGCTGCGAAATTTTAAGTGCGCACATGAAGAAAAAGGGCTTTAAAGAGGTCTACCAAATCGACGGCGGTATCGTTAAATACGGCGAGGAATTTGGCGATGATGGGTTTTGGGAAGGCAATCTTTACGTTTTTGATAAAAGAATGAACACTCAGTTTAGTAATAAAGCAAAAGATATAGGTAAATGTATCCACTGCGAAGGTAAAACAAGTAACTTTGAAAACTGTGCATATAAACCGTGTAATAATCTAGTGTTAATGTGTAAAAAGTGTCATAAAAAAACAGATACATGTTCGAGCGAATGTACAAAAAACTTACTTCAAACAGTTTAGCAATATAAAAAATAAAAACATAAAATTGACTTAAAAGTAATTAAGCTATATAGTATTTGGAAAATAAAAGTCCATCCAAAAACCGAGTATTAAAATTACACGGCACGGAAGCAAAAATGGGTGGAACTTTTGCCTCTATGCTATGTAGTTTTGCAAAAAAGTAAACGCATAGGTTTTGTTTAGTAATTGCTGTTTAAGCAAAATAAGAGGAGGCGCCTATGCGAGCTCAACAATCAGAATACAAAGGTGTATTTTTACCGATTCGCGATGGGCTGAATGGTGAAGAAGGTAGCTTTACCTACGAAGTAGCAGCCAAGGTAACGAAAGTTGGAGTTGTAGTAGTCGGTATAGGTGCCGCTGCAATTTTTGCTTGGAACAAATTTACCGGTGGAATTGATATTTGGACTGAACGCGAAGCTACATCAAAACCTGCAGTCGTAACAGACGTATTTCCGTTAAATGAAATGTGCTATGCAGGATACACAGCAGATACTGCCACTACTGTAAGAGCCCAAGGATACTTAGAAATTAATCTCCCTTTTAGTGATAAAAAATTCAGTGAACCGATTCCGACTGCTTGGCGAACACAATCGGCGGTGGGCACAACCGAAATAAAAATTTGCCAAGAAGCAGCAGAAGTTAAGTACGAATATGATTCTGGTGCAGGGTCTATGGACATAGAGGTTCCTTATAGTGCCTTGTCTTTTCAGGCTGATATGCCGGTTGATAAAAGGCAGATTTTACCTGACGGCGGGTTGTTTAATGAACTTAGTGAAAATGCCATCAATACTTTAAGTATTTTTACCGACAATGGTCCGGTAGCTAGCTCTAATATATTAGACAGCGGCCTTGCAGCAATTGCCGAGGCTCAAAACGTTGAGAATACTGTTAAGAGTTGTAGCGATGAAGTTTGGGATCGTTTTGCAGAAGGACAGTTCATTGACGGTAACGAACAAACAATAACAGCTACTGCTGAAGCTCTTGGCGTCGAACCGCCGAAAGAAATTAACGTTACGTTTATCGGCGAAAAACTTAATCCACACAGCCAGTATCAGAAGTACTTGGCTGAACTGTCGGATACTCAGGAGTTAAGCATTACAGAAGATAGTATAGGCGAGTGCACTATTCAACCCGGAGTAATAGAAGAAGGTTAGAGAGGATAGTTTTTTTGGGCAACAACGAATTACCAAATTTAGACATTGGCGACTTGCTACCTAGGCATCAAGCTGAGCGTAGTGCGAGCACTAAAAAATCTGCGGCTTTCGTTGCGGCAATTGCTATCAGTAGTACTCTTTTTGCTGCCGTTTCGTGTGCTGGCGGTGGAGAGAAAGATCTTCAAAATCCAAGTATCGTAATAACAGAATCTGATCAACAAGGCAATTCTGAATCATTTGAGGACCAAGCGGTTGTACGGCTACCAGTTGATTGTGTTAATTTGGGCAGGATAAATGCTAAGCTAAAATCTTCGGTTGAATGGCAAGGGCAAAACGATGATTCGCTTGTGCAAATTCAGGCAGCTACCAAGTCTGACAAAATAAATGACATAAAAATTAAAGGTAATGGCAAAGCAAAGATCTGTTTTAGCGGCGAAGAAATTACAGGGTCAAGCAGTGAAAAAGCTGTGATTGATATGTCTAAAGCCACAGTAAGGTATAAGTTTAAAAACAAGAATGTAATTTCGGAAATACCTGACATGAGTATTGATAAAGAGGCAATTGAGGATAAGATTGGCGACTATGTGTTTTTTGCGTTAAATCTTGGGCCGCCTATTCGTGAATACAATAAAGCGGTTAAAGGAAGCGAAGAAGCGCTTGGCAAGCAAGCAAAGATTTTGCTTGAAAAGCAGATAGCCACTAGTTGTGATTCAGAAGTTTGGGATCCAGTCAAAGAGACAGTGAAATATTACTTGACTCAGCAGTATGCTGAACAAGGTTATTCAGGAAGTATCGAAGCACTTTTTGAGAGCACGCCACAAACTGAAATCAAAGGTATAGCCAATGATCTGACCGAAAATCCTGAGTTTACATTTACCGAACAAGTTAAAAAATGTAACTATGAACCATTTATTCAATCGGAGTAACGATATGGAAAGAATTATTAAAAAACCAGAAAAAGACACAGAGTCAGATATAACAATATTTTTACGTTCGTGTGATGAGTCGAAATCTATGATTGAAAGAGCTAGAAGAATTGAGGAGCTTTGTAACACTTCAGAATCAAAAATTGTCGAAATAGAAACAGAAGCTAACGAACTACAGCAGCTGCTAATAGAAACTTCAGAAACTATTCAAACCCTTGAAACTCATAAAGTAGAAATAGATAGCGAAATAAGATTGTTACGCGAGCAATTGATTCCTATACAAGAACGAATCGCAGTATTCGACAGAACGGTTGAGTCAAAGTCACGCGCAATTTATTCTCTCGGGTTAAGGCAGGGTAGCCAACAGACAGAAATCAATAATACGCAAAATACAGTTATTAGCGATGTTATTTCCGATAACCAAGTAATCATAACTTTATTAACTGAAGCACGGTCAGAAAAAGGCGTTACCGAACAATCACTTACGAAAAAAGAAGCAGATTTGGCTATTATTAATGAAAGTTTGGCTGAAAACGAAGTATTGCTTAGCGAGGTAGCTGCTAAATTTAATAAGTTGATTTTGGTAAAAAGCGAGCTTGACATTCAGTTCAGGCAGATGTTGCAGAATCAGCTTAATTTTATTGTTGATACGTCAGATCTTTCTAAAAACAAGTCTGAAGAAATAACTAAGATTGCGAATGAAGCTGAATCTGAAAAAGATAATGTAGATGTTTTTACAGTCAACGATAGCCAAGAGCAGGGCGATAATCTGCCTAGCTTTTTTGAAGGCATACAAGAGGTGCCAAGAGCAAAAGTTATTTTACGTCATGAAGGCGTGCAAGTTGCCGGTAAGGGTGCCAAAGTTGGAGGTAGAGGATGAAATTGTTAAAAAGTTCTGAGTTGAGTCTATCGGCCGAATTAAGTAATGAAGATAGAAACAAGCAAATTATAGAAAAGGTTGCTAATTTTGCAAGCCAAACTATCAGTGATCAAGAATCACTTTTTGATGCAGAGGCCCAAATTTTAGAGCAGGTTGATATAGCTAGGCAAGATATAGAGAACAGTGCCTATAATAATGTGCAAAAACAGAATCTTATTCAAGCTATTGAACAAACTAGGGATACGGTAATTGTCGTTGAGGGTATTAAAAAACTTGTCGGAAAGCAAAGTCAGGGCAATGTTATTGGTCCGCTTGAATTTGAAGTACTTAGGTATATAGACATAGATGAAAAAGTTGTCGATGCCGTCGTTTCAGAACTTCTCGAGCTAGCAATCAATGGCGAAGATGATTCACAAGCAATTGCAAAAAAACTTATCAGGACTTTTTCAGAAGAAAATACAAAAATAAAGCTGAAATCTGTGGTCAAGGTTGCTGAATCGAAACTTTCTGAAGGAGACATAGATGAAATCGATAAAATTGCTAAAGTTACTTCAGAAATATTTGAAGGAGCAACTTTTTCTTGGGAGCCGGTACGAACTATAGGTGATGTAGCTAAAAGTGTAATAGAAGATGCTCCTAAAAAAGGTGTCTCAATTGCTGCTGTGGGGTCAATATTGCTTGGCGGAACAACTATTGCAACAAGCTTACCAGCATATGC
>CAZAXJ010000060.1:766-4549 GCA_964489075.1 uncultured Candidatus Saccharibacteria bacterium | reverse complement strand
AAAATCTTTTTACAGGCCTAGAATTTGCTTTTTCTTTGCATCAAACTCTTCTTGAGTTAAAATGCCCTGTTCTTTTAATTGGCCTAATTGCTGAAGTTCGGCCATTTGAGAACTTGTGTCATCAGTAGCAGGTGCTGTCTGCTGGTATTGCTGTTGCTGCTCTGCTTGTTGGCCTGCCCAACGCTCGGCTTGGCGCCTACTTACATTATTTGATACATGTGTAGCAGTTCCGGCAATTACTGCTGTGCGTGCTACTCCTCTTAGTAATCCTGGCATTTTATGCTCCTTAAAATTAATTTAGTTCTGCTGCTGCTTCAGGGTGGATACGACCTTCGGCAATCAAAAATCCGTTTGCATTTACAATGGCTTGCTTAAGTGGCTTTGCCCATAATTGTTCAACAATTAATAGCCCTGCTGCAGTGTCATTTTCAATAAGCTCAGAAACTTCGTTTATATCGTCTTCTGTTACAAGTTCAGAAGTTGCTTTATATTTTTCTGTGAATCCTGCTACAAGCTCGTTGTCCATATCGGCCATGTTTAGCGTTACTACTGTTCCTTCGCTATCTTTTGCAATGAACGATAACGCAACAAGCCCAATAATCCCTTTGTCTAATGCATCGCCTAATGCGGTTAATATACTGCCATCGAAATTATTGCCTTCAAAACCGACAACAATGTAATCAATAGGTCCTCTCACTAAAGCCTCCTAATTTATTTAAATTCCAATACTTAGATTAGCATTAATTCGTTAACTTTTAATAGCAATTAGCTTAATAAGTATTTATTATATTTAAAAGTAAGGGTTCAAATGCAATTAAGTAGTACTGATTTTAAAAATAACGAATTTATTCCGTCAAAATATTCGTATCACGGCGGTAATTTAACGCCTTCATTTAAAGTTGACGATTTACCAGATAATGTAAAAAGTTTGGCGTTAATTTGCCATGACCCAGATTCGCCAACAAAAAACGGCTATGTGCATTGGGTTGTTTGGAATATTCCACCAGTTACGGAAATTACAGAACAATTAATTACCGAACAAGCCGTGCAAGGCTTAACAGATTGGGGCACAAAAGCATGGGGTGGCCCTGCTCCGCACCAAGGCACACATCATTATAATTTTTATTTATATGCGCTAGATTCTAAACTACATTTGCCTGCTGCTGCAGATAAAGCCCAGCTAGTGCAAGCCATGGTTGGGCATATTCTAAACCAAACTCTGCTAACTGGCCTCTATAGTGCCAAATAGTTACATTACTTCGAAGGTTTCGTAAATTTCTATATCGCCACTTGCTTTTAAGTGGGGGCAGTTTTTGGCCATTTCTAGTGCCGAATCTAAGTCTTTTGTTTCAAGTACACTGTAGCCGGTTCCGCCGGATTTCCCCTTGTCTGAAACTTCGCCGTTTGAGCCTAAAGTTTTAGAAGGCCCAAACGGGTTACCAGCATCGTAAACTGCTGCGCCCAATTGGGTAAACCATGCCGTCCACTCTGCCATAACTTGTTGGCCTTCTTCTTCGCTGGCTGGTTGTGACCCGCCAACATAAAATAATAAATATTTTGCCATATGTCCCCCTATAAAATTATTTTAGCTTAGTTCTGCTTGGATTTGCTAAAGCTTGTTGGGCGGCTAGGTATTCGCGGCCGTACTGTTCGTGTTCGTCTTGTTGCCCATTAATTATGCTAAAAATTGCTTTAGCTGCAAATATTTTTAACGAGCCATAACTATCTGTCATATCTTCGAAGTTTAAAGGATAAAAACGCTCGGCAGTGTTGTGCACCCGAGCGTTAGTTGTGTCAGTGTAAATTTCGACTTTTAACAGTTCTGGGTCGGTTTCTTGCGTACCAAAGATTGCTAAGTTTCCTATTGCTAAAGAATAGCCTCTACGGTCAATGCCATATTTTTCTCCGCTAATATGCTTTTTCGAATAAATCGAGCGCTTTTTTATAAGGCTTTCAAGGTCTGGCTGTGGTTCGTAATCAATTTCTTCAACCACATCGTTCTTGTAGCCAACATCTTTGTCGTAGTCGTGATCAACACTATAGTTGGTTATTCTTAAAATATTCTCGATTTCTTTATAAGAATTTGGTTCGAGCCTGAAAAAACCCATGGCAAAACCTTACTGCCCTAGTTGTTGTAGCTGGCTTAAGTCTTGAATAGTAACATCACTCGGGGGTGTAAATTTGCTTTCGTCTACTGTCCAGGCTTTGCAGCTAAAGTTGTACTTTTGGTTTACATCTACGCCTTCTGCTTGGTTGCTGGCCTCTTGCGCTGCTTGGTCACTCGAAAACGAAAACTTTACGCCTTTTTTACTGCCGTTATCCCAAACGTACTGCGAACCATTGGTAACTATCATACTGCCACTTGTAGTTTTTCCATCTTTGCTAGCACTGTATGTCATAAACAGGCGCTTGTTAGAAAAGTAAATTGTGCCGGATGTTTGGCGGCCGGCAATAGTAGTGTTAAAGCTACACTGCTTAGTGTCTGTCGTACCTAAAACATCGGCAATGCTCGCCGTTTGCGCCGTGGTTTCATCTTTTTTTGCTTGATTTGTGTTGCTGCTGGTAGTTTCGGTTGTGCTTGCTTTGTCGTCATTCTTGTTCGACATCGCATACGCGCCCACACCTACCGCTAGTACAATCACTACCGCAACGATTGCTATAATTAGTTTTTTATTCATAGCTCCTCCTTGCTTCTACTTTAATGCTACCTTGCTTTACCAAAAAAGTGCAAATTAAAAGCTAAATGTAGTTGCCTGCCATGGGTTTTGGCTGCAATCTGTAAATTTTAGGCTAGTTGGTTTTAGTAAAAAGTAACACTGGCCTTTTATATCTTTAAATGGTGCCGACATTGGCAACTTTTTGAAATGGGCTTGTTCGTAGGTCGCAAATTCTTGTGGTGTAAGTTTTTTGGCAGTAGCTTCTAGCTGAACGGTATAGCGTTTTTCAATATCTGTTGCCACAAATGCAGTGCGTTTATCGGCAACTATATTGTTTGCTTTGCGCGATGTTTTGCTAGTGCCGATGATAATACTTAAATCTGCCGTTTGCGAAAAGGCAACGGTTGCGCTTTGAGGCTGGCCGCTAGAATCTAAGCTAGAAATTACACCAAGGGGTTGTGTTTGTAAAAAGTCAAAAATTTCTTTTTTAGTTACGCTCATTCTAGTGTTTGCCGTTGCCGTTTAAATACTTACCGGCAACGCTTAGTGCAAACGAAGGCAAAATTACAAAAACAGTTATAAATAGTAACTTTAATAACAGCTGGTTAATGTCAGAATCTATGTTGTCGTTTTCTGGCGCAGTTAAAACTACTAATATACCAATAATTCCAAATACTACCGATGCCGCAATAAATACTTTTGTTGCTATTTTTTGCATATTTTAACTATAAGTTAAATTAAGCGATCGAGCCAGTTTTAATACGAACCATTTTATAGTGTTAGCCTTCTACTGCTACTTCAAAGCCACCGTAGGCCATCTTTTGCATATCAGTTGGCATTTCAAAATCAGCTTGGTCCGCAAAAGCTTCGCCCATTTCTTGTATTACTTTTTTGTTAACTTCGTCGCGGTGTTCTTTTGAATTGAAAACTATGAATGAAAACCAAACGTTTTCGTTATCGATCGCACCAGCCATCTCTTTAAAAGCGCGTGATTTTAGGCCACCCATTTCTTGCTGTTTAAGATCTTCGCCCTTGCACTCAAAAAATTGGAGTGCACCATGCTTCATCCACGAATCACGGCCCATTTCTGCCATTTTTTGATACTCGGCTTCTTTGCCTTTTGGTA